>JAJTIE010000044.1 GCA_021300195.1 Bacteroidota bacterium
CACAGGCATCTTTCTGCGTATTGTGGCAGAGTGCGCCTGGGACGAATACCTGGCTGGCACCCCCATCACAGCAATAGCGCCATTTTGGCGTGCCATCCGTCCCACCGATGCCCTGGCCAGCAAGCTGCGCTGCGGCCCGGGTTTTCTGGCTGAAACCGCCTAGAAGCGGAGGGGTGGCAGCCCCTACACCTACTTCCCCCCCCTGTAGGAATGACCTACGACGCAAACGGCAGCCTAACCGCCGACCGCACCCACGGCATAGCCCACATACAGTGGCGCGCCGACGCAAGGTACGCAGCATAACCCGCGCCGACGGCAGGCAGGTAGGGGGCTATAGGTAGCGTTCGTGCTCCTGTATGGGCAGGTCGTTTATGCTGGCAAAACGCTTCTGCATCAGCCCCTGTGGATTGAATTCCCACATCTCGTTGCCATAGGCACGAAACCACTGCCCCTGGGCCTTCCGGTACTCATATTCAAAGCGCACAGCTATGCGGTTTTCCTGATGCGCCCAGTACTCCTTCTTTAGCTTGTAGTCCAGCTCTTCTTTCCACTTTCGGGTAAGGAAGGCCACGATGGCATCCCGTCCTTTCAGGAACTCGGATCGGTTTCGCCACTCGCTGTCTGGTGTGTAGGCCAGGCTTACCCGCTCGGTTTTTTTTGTGTTCCAGGCATCTTCGGCCATCTGTACTTTCTGGCGGGCTGTCTCCTCGGTAAAGGGTGGGAAGGGAGGCTTTTGTTCCATGTCTTTCTTTTTTCATGTTATGTACATGGAAAATCCATTCTTCTGAAATAAAGTTTCATTTGAAAACATATGTTGCATTTCATTGGGGGGGAGGACAGGGGCAATAGGTATCTTTTCCCGTTTCCTGGGTGTATGCCCGTATAGGGCTGCCATCGTAGGTCCGGCTAAGCCAGGTTATCCGGCTGGGCAGCTTGCACGCGCTTGAGCATTCGAGATCAGATTCCCCGAAGCAAGGAACCCGAACTTGCACTCCAGTAAGGGGCACATACCCGGCCTTATCAGCATGTAGACAGCCGCCTGCTAGACAGCCGGATCACCCATGTAGGGATAAGCAAAATGGGTGGGTGGCACAAAGGTTTCCTTCACGGTTCGGGCGCTCGTCCAGCGGAGGAGGTTCAGGTAGCTGCCTGCCTTGTCATTGGTGCCACTGCCGCGGCCGCCGCCAAAGGGCTGCTGGTTTACCACGGCACCGGTGGGCTTATCGTTCAGGTAGAAGTTGCCCGCGCTATGCTCCAGGGCCTCCAGTGCCTGGCGTAGCACAGTGCGGTCTTGGGCAAAAACGGCTCCCGTCAGGGCATATTCATTGTCGTCTACCTGCTTCAGCACCTGCGTCCACTCCTCATCCGGGTAGACGTATACGGTAAGCACCGGGCCAAAAATCTCTTCCTTCATTAGCCTGGAGTCCGGGCTTTGGCTTACCACTACGGTAGGTTCTATAAAGTAGCCCTTGCTTTTGTCGTATCCCCCCCCGGCCAGTATACGCAGGTTGGGGTCTTGCCGGGCATGCTCTATGTAGCCCACTATTTTGTCGAAGGCTTTTTCGTCTATCACTGCCGTTACAAAGTTCCGGAAGTCTTCGGGCGGGCCTTGCTTTATCTCTTTCAGGTCGGCCTGCACGCGCTGCAAGACAGCCTGTGCCAGGCTATGTGGCAGGTATACACGGCTAGCGGCCGAGCATTTTTGCCCCTGAAACTCAAATGCGCCGCGTGTAATGGCAGTGGCTACGGCTGCCGGGTCCGCATCCTTATAGGCCAGGATAAAGTCCTTGCCACCAGTTTCGCCCACTATGCGGGGGTAGCTGCGGTACTTCTCTATGTTGTTCCCGATGGTCCGCCAGATAGCGCGAAACACCTGGGTGCTGCCTGTAAAGTGGATGCCTGCAAACTGCGGGTGGTCAAACACCTGGCTGCCCACGGTAGCACCGTCCACGTGCACCAGGTTTATCACCCCAGCGGGCAGGCCTGCCTCCAGCAGTACCTCCATCACCATACTAGCGGAGTAGATCTGGCTATCTGCCGCCTTCCACACCACGGTATTGCCCATCATGGCGGGCGCTGTGGGCAGGTTGCCAGATATGGCTGTGAAATTGAAGGGGGTGAGGGCAAATACAAAACCCTCCAATGCGCGGTACTGCAGCTGGTTCCACATACCTTTCTGGCTATCTGGCTGCTGGTTGTAGATCAGCTGCATGTAGTGTACATTGAAGCGCAGGAAGTCTACCAGCTCACATACCGCATCTATTTCGCTCTGGTAGCAGGTTTTGCTCTGGGCCAGCATGGTGGCTGCATTTATCCGGTAGCGCCAGGGGCCCGCTATCAGGTCTGCCGCTTTCAGGAAGATGGCGGCGCGGTCTTGCCAGGGCATTTTTTCCCAGGCAGCCTTGGCCTGCAGGGCAGCAGCTATGGCTTTTTGTACGGTTCCGGCATCGCCCCGGTGCACAGTGCCCAGCACATGCTGGTGGTCGTGCGGGGGGTGCATGCTGCGTGTGGCACCAGTGTACAGGCGCTCTCCGCCCACATAGCAGGGCACCTCGCGTTGGCTACTACGCAGCGCCTGCAGCGCTGCCTCCAGTTTCAGGCGCTCGGGGCTGCCGGGGGCATAGTCATATACCGGCTCATTCTGTATAGGGGGTAGGTGGGTTACACTATTCATGGTCTCTTTTTCGGATATCCGTTTTTGTGTGGGCTACTATGTGCAAAGCTAGAAAGTATACCAATACCCTACAATCCGGATGCGGACTCCGCCCGAATAAAGCCCTGGGGGAGGACTAGAGGCTGATCCGAACGGTGTATAATGCGGTTTATGTGTGTTGTTTCTTACTTTTCGCTTTCGCCCAAGGAACGGGTGAAACCCGCATTAGTCCTGCACAATTCTTTTCAGCTCCACCAGTTTTAGCAGAGCCTCTACGGGGGTCAGGCGCTCGGGGTCTACATCGGCCAGCAGCTCGCGTATGCGCAGGCTGGCGGCATCGGGCTGCTCAAACAGGCGGAGCTGTAGCCGGGTGGCAGACTGGGATACCTGCGCGGCTGCTTCCAGGCCGGGTTGCTGGATCAGGCTCCGGTCTTGCTCAAACTGGGCCAGTAGCTCGCGCGCGCGGCGCACCACGGCTGGCGGCATGCCCGCCATCTGCGCCACCTGTATGCCAAAGCTGTGGGCACTGTGCCCTGGCTCCAGCCTGCGCATAAAGAGGATTTTTCCGTCAATCTCGCGCACACTCACGTGGTAGTTTTTCACCCGCTCCAGCTGCTCGGCCAGCAGGGCCAGCTCATGGTAGTGGGTGGCAAAGAGGGTTTTGGCTGCCCGGTCTGTGGCTGCATGCAGGTACTCTACCAGGGCCCAGGCTATGCTTACCCCATCGTAGGTGCTGGTGCCACGGCCTACCTCATCCATCAGCACCAGGCTTTGTGGCGTGCAGTTATTCAGGATTCGGGCGGTCTCGCTCATCTCCACCATAAAGGTGCTTTCGCCCGCGCTGAGGTTGTCGCTGGCACCCACGCGGGTGAAGATTCGGTCTACCACGCCTATGTGTGCGGCCTGTGCCGGCACATAGCTGCCCATCTGGGCCAGTAGCACAATTAGCGCTGTTTGGCGCAGCAGGGCGCTTTTTCCCGCCATATTTGGCCCGGTGATGATGAGGATCTGGTGGGTGGTGGGGTCCAGGTGCACGCTGTTGGGCACATAGGGCTGGTCTGCCGGCAGCAGCACCTCTATTACGGGGTGCCGACCTTCCTGTATGTCCAGGGTGCCGCTACTGTCTACCACCGGCAGGCAGTAGTTGCGCTTCACGGCCAGCTCGGCCAGGCTGGCCAGTACATCGGCCTCGGCTATCCGGGTAGCCCACTGCTGCAGCAGGGGGATGTGGGGCTGTAGGTGGCTCAGCAGCTGCTCATACAGCTGGTATTCCAGCAGGGCAATGCGGTCTTCGGCCCCCAGTATTTTTTCTTCCAGGGTTTTTAGCTCGGGGGTAATGTAGCGTTCGGCCCCGGTCAGTGTTTGCTTGCGCATCCAGTTTTCGGGCACCTTGTTCCGGTGGGCGTGGGTAACCTCCAGGTAGTAGCCGAAAACCCGGTTGTAGGAGATTTTGAGCGAGCTGATGCCGGTAGCCTCCGCTTCTCGGCGGCATATACCCTCCAGCAGCTGCTTTACATCCTGGCTTAGGGCGCGGTGCTCATCCAGCTCGCCCGATACGCCTGTGCGGATTACCATGCCCTGGTTTAGCTGTGCGGGGCATTCGTCTGCCAGCTGCGCTTGTAGTAGGCCTAGTGCGGTGCTTGGGTCTTCCAGGCTGCACCAGGGCCCAAATGCGGGCAGGTGCGCCACCGCCTGGCGCAGCAGGGGTAGCCGGGCCAGGCTATCGCGCAGGCTGGTAGCCTCACGCGGGTTCAGGCGGCGGGTTGCCAGCTTGCTTATCAGGCGTTCCAGGTCGGCAATTGGGCCCAGCAGCTGGGCAAGGGCCTCGCGTGTGGCCCTGTCTTCCACCAGTGCCTGCACCTGCCGCTGCCGGGCGTGTATCTGTTTCGGGTCGCGCAGGGGGAAGGCAATCCAGCGTTTCAGCATGCGCCCGCCCATGGCAGTGCGGGTGTGGTCTATGGTTTCGCACAGGCTGTGCCCGTCTGCAAAAAGGGGCTGCAGCAGCTCCAGGTTTCGCAGGCTATATTTGTCGATGGCGGTGTACCCCTCATCCCGGAATGCATACACGTGGGTAAGGTGCCCCAGCTGCTTCTGCTCCATCTGCTTCAGGTAGTGCAGCAGCACCCCGGCTGCTGTGGTGCCCGGCTGCTCGTCTTCCAGGCCAAAGCCCTTTACACTCTGCACCTGAAAGTGCTCCAGCAGCTGCTTCAGTGCATATTCTGGCTCAAATACCCAATCTTCCAGCCGGTAGGTATAGAAGTCGTCTCCGTACAGCTGCTGAAAGGTGCGCATGCCGGCCCGGGGCAGCACCACCTCGCTGGGCCGCAGGCTATACAGCAGCTTTTCTATCCGTGCCCGATCGCCACTCAGGCAGAAGAAGTCGCCGGTGCTTATGTCCAGAAATGCCGCGGCAGCCTGCTGCTCGGCCGGGAAGTATACTGCCGCCAGGTAATTGTTTGCCTTGTGGTCCAGCAGGTTTTCGTGCAGGTTTATCCCGGGGGTCAGTATTTCCGTTACCCCGCGTTTCACCAGGCCTTTGGCTAGCTTGGGGTCTTCCAGCTGCTCGCAGATGGCTACGCGCTGCCCGGCCCGCACCAGCTTGGGGATGTAGCTGTCCAAGGCGTGATGCGGAAAGCCCGCTAGCTCTATATCGCCAGCTGCACCATTATTGCGGCGGGTAAGGGTGATGCCCAGCAGGCGGCTGGCTGTTATGGCATCTTCGCCAAAGGTTTCGTAAAAGTCTCCCATCCGAAACAGCAGGAGTGTACCCGGGTATTGGGCCTTCACGCCGTTATACTGCTTCATCAGGGGGGTTTCGGCCTGCTTTGCCATGGTACAAAGATAGGGGCAGGTGGCGCGTGCCTTGGGCTATTTTTCCCCAGTGGCTGTGGAGAAAAGCCGTTATGCGGTGTGTTATTTAACAAAGGTGAAGGAGCAAATCGTGATGAGGGGGCTACTTTCGTGCGAAAATTATTCTGGCCCATGAAATCTACCACACTTCCGCCCCACCTAGGCTCTGCGCGCCTGCTGGGTGCACTTATGCTGGCCATGTTTCTGCTCATGTTTGTACCACTCATTATGATGGGGATGGCCACCGGCTGGCCAGGTAATCTTTCTGAGCCGGCTGAGGTAAACTTCGGATTTCTGCTATCGGTACGCCATGTCATGCAGTTTGGCTATTTTGTATACCTGCTGTACTCGCTGCTGTTTTATCCGGTCGTCTACCTGCTGGCACAGCACACCCTCGGCTTACGCCCGGCAGTAAACCCCGCTCTGCCCAGGCTGGCAGTAGGGTTTGCCCTGGCTTCCACGTTGGCACGCGGTATGGGTATTATGCGCTGGCTTACCTCCATGCCAGTTTTGGCCGACCGCTATGCCGAAGCTAGCCCGGCCGAGCAGCAGAGCCTGGTGTATGTGTACGAGGCCACAAATAGCCTAATGGGGGGGATAGGCGAAATACTCGGTGTGGGTATGTTTGCAGGCGTGGCCCTGCTCTTCATCAATGCATTCATGCTGCGGCATGCCCTTTGGCCCCGGGCGATTAGCCTGCTGGGGCTGGTTTCGGCCTTCTTTCTGCTGGGTACCACACTGGAGGTATTTGGCATTGACCTGGGGCACTACCTTACTGTATCGGTTACGATTTTCGAGTTCTGGTTGCTTTTCGGTGGGATCCATCTCCTACGTGCCAAGGCCCCAGTTGCCTGATTTAGGGTATGGCTCTGTCATACAATTCTGTACAAGGGCTAGGTATAAGGACTAGGTAGCCCTGTGTATGGTCCCTGTTTATCGTCTGCCAAGCTCCCACAGCACGTCTTCTGGGCTTATCTGCCGTAGCCTATCTGTCGCTACCCGTCCGATGTAATGGAGTCTGTAGGGCAGCAAAGGGCCACAGGGCACGTCCTGGATTCATTTCCAGGTTTTCGGGCATCAGGCTGAGGTTTCGGCTTTTTCCACCGGGATCAGCATTTTTTCCAGCGCCCAGTGCAGCACAACGTCTACCTGCTCTTCTATGGTCAGGTAGCTGGTGTCCAGCTCTCGGGCATCGCGGGCTTTTCGCATGGGGCCTTCCTTTCGGGTGGTGTCCAGCTCATCCCGGTGTCGCAGGTTGGCCTCTATTTCTTCCGCCGGATAATCGCCGCCCTTTTGGGCATACTCCAGCTTTCGGCGCACTACCCGTGCGTCCATGCTGGCCTTCATAAATACCTTGAGCTCTGCATGGGGGAATACGACGGTGCCAATGTCTCGCCCGTCCATTACCACCCCTCCCTGGGCTCCCAGCTGCTGCTGGGCGGCCACCAGGGCATGGCGCACCTCGGCTATGGCAGCCACTTCGCTCACCAGGTCATTTATCTGCGGTATGCGCAGGGTATCGGTTACGTTTTCGCCGTTCAGGTAGGTATTGTTTACCTGGGTGGCGGGGTCGTATTGGCAGCGTATGTGTGCCGTCTCCAGCAGCCCCAGCACCTCGGCCCGTTCACTTGGGTCTACCTGCCGGCGTATCAGCAGCAGGGTGAAGGCTCGGTACATAGCTCCCGAGTCGATGAACGTATAGTTCAGCTCACGGGCCACCCGCCGGGCCGTGGTACTCTTTCCACAGCCTGCGTAGCCATCTATTGCGATCACGATTCTTTTCACCTTATGCCAAAGATAAAAAAATATACCGGCCGCACATCCGGCTTTTGCCTGCGCACGCGCCCGGTGCGGAAATCCACACACTGTGTATAAACAGCGCGGCGGGCTTGGCGGGCAGCCCACATCTTTACGCCCCTATGGACAGCACGCTTCACCCCATTTCTGGCTCGGCCCCGCAGCCTGAGCCGCCCGCTGTAGCCGCTATGCCGGTGCCTCCAGAACCCCAGGACTGGGCGTACCTGGTCCGGCTGCCCCAGTTTGAGGGGCCGTTTGACCTCTTGCTGTTTTTTATCCAGCGGGATGAACTGGATATCTACGATATCCCCATTCATGACATTACCCGAAATTTTCTGGACTACATCCACACCATGGACCGGCTGCAGATCAGTGTAGCGGCAGAGTTTATCTACATGGCTGCCCAGCTGATGAAGATAAAGGCCAAGATGCTGATACCCCGCCCGCAGCTGGACGAAAAAGGAGAGGCGATAGACCCCCGAACCGACCTGGTGCAGCGGCTGATGGAGTATAAGCTGTATAAGGAAGCGGCCAATGCCCTGGAGCAGCGCGAAGCAGAGCAAGCCCTGCGCCTGAAGCGCGGCTACACCCAGGCCGAGCGTGCATTCCTGCGCGAGGCCCTGGAGGACCCGGCCGACGACCTGATGAACCTGAACCTCTACGCCATTATGCGCACCTACCAGCGGGTAATGGAGAAGCACTTGCGCGAGGTGGCCAAGCCACGCCACGTCATCCGGGCCCTGCCTTACACCATGGACCAGGTGCGAGACAACATTATGCTGATGGTACAGGACCGCAAGCGGGTAGACTTCCTGGAAGTGGCACTGGCCATACCCGAACCCATGTACGTGGTTTTCTGCTTCCTGAACATCCTGGAGATGACCCAGCAGCGCCTGCTGCACCTCACCCTGGGCGAGGGCTACAACAACTTCTGGCTCAGCGTGCGGGCCGAAGCAGCCTAAACGCTACTGGCCTCGCCGGTAAATATAATGATTCTTCCGCACGTCTACCCCTAGCGGGGCGCAATTATCCCTAACACGCCCGGCGGGTGGGCCTTGCCAGGCTAGCACCCGGAAGGGGCGAAGGCCGTAGGCGGGGAACCCCCGCGGGTAGTATCGCGGGTTGCATCCTGCTATTTCCGCATCGTTCTCGCGAAAATGCCGCCTGCTAAGGCCTGGCACAGCCCTTGATTTTTGGTACTTTTTATCAAGAAAAAGTACAAAGAAAAAAGGCGCTAGCCTGGCAAGGCCCGGGGAAAGAAGAACGGAGAGAAAGGTCATTTCTCATAAACATTAGTTGTAATTTCACCCGTCTTCCAGTTCACATCTGTTGAAATATCAGCCTGGTTTTCAAACGATTTTTTTGCCCTATTTTGTATCTCAATTATTATATCATATTTGCTACTACGAATAATAATTTCATTTTCCTTGGTATTTAATGTAACTGAAGAATAAAAATATCTTCTACTAAGAACATCACCCACCTCGTAAGCCAGATCAAAGGGTTTTGACAAAAAATTTCTTTCTACGTGGTTATAAATTATACCCCAGAGAACAAGATGCACGGGATCTGTACCAATCCTTGTTTGGCTGAGTACTACAGGGCATATCAAAGAATCTGATATTCTGAAATAATGATAAGGGATAAAAATCTCCATCTCCCAAGGACTATCATCAAAAAAAAATCGACTAAATCTGATTGGAAATACAGACGTATCCAGCCGCTTACCATCTTCCCA
>JAJTIE010000045.1 GCA_021300195.1 Bacteroidota bacterium
ACCTCTACACCCACCTCGAAACCATGCAGCAGCACCTGGACCAGTGGCTAGAACACTACAACTATGAACGACCCCACAGAGGATATCGAAACAATGGACTGAGGCCAGCTGAAACAGTTCGAAAATTCAGCTCTCAAAATCCAAAAACATCAACCCAGAATGAAAGACATGAAGGCTAGTAGTACAGATTAAGTGGACGAGGAATGTAGGTAACAATAGGCCCAAACGAGTTTGACACTACAAGGTCTATTCCCCCCCGCGTCAGAAAATTCACAAAATGTTCCATATGTGCCGGCGTTGGCTTATAATGCCCACTACTATTATCAATAGATCTTATAACGCCATTCGTCAATAATATACTTCCAGCAGACATGACCGCTGCGGCACCCAGGAATTGACTATGGTTAGTCAATCGAGGATTTACATAAGAAACAGGAGATATGTACAAATTTCCATCTGCACCAGCCACATAATTTATCTCAGTTCTTCCAATATTACTAGGGCTATATTGAGAATATGTGGGCGCTACATTATCTCGCGATCTATAGATTCTTCCGTTAGAAAAATAATGCTTATAAAAATCTCTATCTAGCTTCGAATTGAAATAATTCAACTCCACTTCTACATCAAACCGATGATAATACTGCTGCAAAGGCTTTAGAAATAAAAAAGAATCCATAAATCCAGATTCAGGATAATTTGCCCTAAATCCAGCTGCGTTTGGAGAAATAGTAGTATTTGTACTTTGGTCAGGTGCAATCAGAAAATTATTCTGGATAAGCATAGAAGTAGAAATACCCTCACGCTGTAGGAGAGAAGGATAGGGAGTATCATACTTGAAAACATAACCACCAGGATCAAATCCGGTGAACTCTGAATAAGGTTCTATCCGACCCAAATCAACGGGGTAATCATTTAAGTTCTCTGGATAACTTAAATCTTCTTGAGAAGTTAGACCAGAAATAAAAACGTCAGATGGATTAAAATCAGTAAAACAAAAGTAGTACGTAAAATCTTTTCCTACAGCACTATTTATAGCATTATGAGGTGCAAAAGAAACCCATCCAGATCGTCCAATTTCATATTCATTTGAAAAAACTGTCTTAGAATAATCTATAAAATCCTTGGCCGTATAGTTTGCTCTTATCTCCCCTGTTATTACAGGTGGCGAAGTAATTAGCATGCCATCATCAATCGATCCATCAATTCTTCCGAACCAAACAAATCGAGAAAAAATCCCAGCTACTCCTTCTCTGTTGACTCCCTCGCAGGGCCTTCCACCCCAAGAAGTCGAATTCTTTTCATTCCATTCCGGAAATGTGTAGGCATATCTCTTCCCCGCTTGATCCGGCGTGGGATCTATTGCTCTAAAGTCCTTTACGCCCGGTACGCCTTCCTTCGACATACGCGCTAGCCGTTCATCCAATTCGCAGTACAGGTGGAACTTATTTGGGTACACATGTGTGCCCGGTAAAGGAAAGCCGGTGTATCTGTATTCACTATCCGCAATAATGGCATAATAGGTCTCTGTCCCGGTTACATCAAAAGCTACAATAGAAGTTCCCACATTTCTCCTGTCGGGCGTAAGGGTACCCGGCTGGGCCTGAAAAGAGGTAATCCGATTTGTTGTATCATTCAGCGGTCTGTCGTCGTGCAGAAGCGTGAACGCATACACGAATAATTTGTCTGAAATCCTATCTACCAAACTATCGCCGCGCGTAAAATCATCCGGATCAAAAGGAAGAGAAATGTTAATAATCGGATTAAACGGCTCTGCGCTACAAAGTGCATCCCGACGGTCCTCCTTAATCTTAAACATCAAATCACCCAAGCTTCCACTCTCTGGGCAGTAGTACTCTATCGGCTCTATACGCGCACCCCGGGTAGCGATGCAAGTAGCCTCCTTGATTGTAAGGATAATGCCTACCAGTAGGTTGTTGGGTGTAGAACCATTGCGGGGGGGACGCTGACGACGAAAAGGCACAATAACGTTGCCAGGCTTAGGAGGAGCCGCTACATTATTCTCTACCAGACCGCGAACATTAAAGGACGTTACACCGGAAAAACCAACCAAAATGGCTTCATCTATTGTGCCTAACTGGGCCGGGTCAAACGACACCAGTTCAGCCGTGTTCCTCGTTACAAACTCCACCTCAAAGCCCACATCACTCTCACTCTTCAGTATACCATCAATGAAATTAAATCGCGTGGCTGAAACCTGGCCTGCTGCCAGAATATGGCGGCCAGAAGGGGTTCCATTCTGCTTCTCTATCACCACCTCGCCAAAATTTGTCTTGGAAGAAAGGCAAAATAACTTCTGCTGGTAATTCGGCCTCTCTGCACTAGAGCGAATAAACAGCTTGGCGCGATTGTCGTTCGGGTCTGCAGGGTTAAAGAACGTCAGCTCGCCAGGGTTCGTCTCTCCCCCAAAGGTGTAGAGGCTGCCAAACAAAACAATCTCGTGCTCGATTGTAGCCGGAACTGCATTTCGCTTAGTTGCATAAAAGCGGCCACCCTCCTGGATCTCAAGCAAATTCCAGATGATAATTCGTCGCCGCTGGCCGTCTACAAAACGTAGAGCACCACCACTCTCTACATAAATAACACCCACCACAAAGGAGGTGGCATTGATGGTGATCTCATGCTTAATATAAGCCGTATCCGTGTTGCTACCTGGCATTTGCTTGGGCCCATAAGATTCATTTGCATAGGGCCGTGTCCAGTTCTGCCCCCCGTCATCCGAGTACTCCCAGGCCATACGTGTAAAAGGATTCAGCGGATTCGGATCGTATTCATCCCAATTCCCGTTCCGCTTGCTTTGCCATCTGCGTGCCTCCGCCTGCTGCGGCAGCAAGATGGAAAACAGGATACCCAGCAGGAGCATAAAGCCAAATAACCACTTCCTAAGGTCGATATTTTTCATACATTAGATACATCAAAATGTGTTAATCCAAAACTATTGCCTGCAAAATTAGCCATTAATAGAATGCCTTGTCTGCCTGGACGAAAAGCCAGATAGTTTAGACGAAGGCGGGCTTTGTTAATCTCCTAACAACGGACGGGCATTTCTGCTATTCGCATACGTACTGTAGCGGTATTTTGGGCCGAACGAACCAAACAGAGAACTGGATGCCAGGAAAAAGTCCATGAACCGCAAAAAATACCTAATTAAGATTAGGCATTTATACCTATTAGAATATCTTAAAAACCCTCACCCTCTCCCCCAGGGTCGTTCATATATTTAGGTGGCGCTAGGCCGGCCGGGCTTGGCTGGCGCCCTGCTTGGCCAGCTGGTCTGCGTACTCGTTCCAGTAGTCGCCGCTATGGGCCTTCACCTTGTGGAAGTACAGGCGCACGGGGGTCTGTTGCATAAAAGCACGGTAGCGGCGCGTAAGGTCGAGCTTAGCCTTCCAGCCACCCGTGGCCCACTGCTGTATGCCCAGGTAGTCAAAGTACAAATGCAGCTCGGCTATGCCCTGCTGCTCGCACCAGCGCACCACCTGGCCGGTGGCCACCAGCTCGCCCGCTACCTGGCGGGTTCCGGCGGCATAGTCCTCGGGTACGGGCCCGCTGAACTGTGCCAGCACTTGGTCCTGGGCATCCAGGATAACCGCGCCATAGCCGATACGGCCCGCTATCCAGCTGCCATCTACATAGGCCCGGTAGGTAGGATTCATGGGCCAAATTTACTTTTTCTAACTTGCACTGCGATGTCAGCCCCCGATGAACTCCACGCATATCGGCACAAGATGCCTGTACACATCCGCTATGCGGATATAGACATGATGCAGCACGTGAATAACGTAACCTACCTGACCTATCTGGAGCAGGCGCGCATCTGCTATGCGCGGGATGTGCTGGGCTGGGATGGGCGCATGGAGACGCTGAACATCATCGTGGCGCACCAGCGCTACGACTATGTAAAACCGGTATTCCTGACCGACACCCTGGAGATATGGACACGTGTGAGCCGCATGGGTAGCAAAAGCCTGGACCTGGACTACCTGGCCATCCGCCTGGATAGGAACCGAAAGGCCGAGATAACAGGACGTGGCCTTACCACCCTGGTAGTCTACGACTTTGCAAAAGACCGCTCCCTGCACATCCCCGAAGAATGGCGGACGCGCGTGGCCGACTATGAGCCCCTGGTACCCGAACAGCAAAAAGCCTGAGCCTACATGAAAACAGAAAGGAAAACAGTCGTCATTACAGGTATCAGCCGGGGCATTGGCCGGGCCATCGCCCAGCGTTTTCAGCAGGCGGGCTATCATCTGGTGGGCTGTGCCCGCACGGCCGACAGCATCCGGGCGTTTCAGGAAGACTTCCCCCTGGCAGAAGTGCAGGCGGTAGACCTGGCCGATAAGGCCGCCGTGCAGGCCTTTGGCCACTGGGTGGTGCAGCAGCACAAGGTAGAGGTGCTGGTAAATAACGCGGGCAGCTTTGTACCCGGCGGGATGCTGAGCGAGGCGGACCAGGTGTACGAGCAGCTGATGCGGGTGAATGTGGACAGCGTGTACTACCTGAGCAAGATACTGGCGGCCCAGATGCGCGGCCTCGGGCAGGGCACCATCATCAACCTGTGCAGTGTAGCCAGTATAAAGGCCTATGCTGCTGGCGGCAGCTATGCCATCAGCAAGCATGCCCTGCTGGGCCTAAGCCGCGCCATGCGCGAAGAACTGAAGCCCGATGGCGTACGGGTATGCAGCATACTGCCCGGGGCTACCCTGACGGATAGCTGGGCGGGGGCAGAGCTGCCCGAAACACGCTTTATACAGCCTGAGAGTGTGGCCGAGCTGGTATACCTGGCTGCTAGCCTGCCCCCCACCGCAGTGGTGGAGGAGCTGGTGGTGCGCCCGCAGGCAGGAGATATATAGGTGCGGGTAAAAAAGTGCCCTGCTCTAAAACCTAAAACAGCAGTGTAAAACCCAGCTGTGGAAGCAGCATAGTGGTTTCGGTGCGGGCCATCTCATACGTCAGTGCGCCAGAGGCGGGGTCTCGCCGAACAGCCTGGACATAGTCTGTTTCGGTGCCAAACAGGTAGAGCGTACGTAGGTCCAGCGCAAAATGATCCGTAAACGCAATCTGCAAGCCCACACCCAGGCCATAGCTGGCGGCAAAGTTTGCCTCGTCTGTACTGGCATCCAGCACCTGGGTGTCTCCACCTATCGTGCTATTCAGCTTCCAGCGGGTGTAGAAGTATTTGCCCCCTATCAGCCCGTCTACATAGAGCCGAACCGGGCTTATTTCCTCCATAGGCGATACACGCAGCACCGCATGGCCCAGGATAATGTTGCTGTTGATTACCTGCTCCAGTTCCTCGCCCGGAAAAGTGGGGGGCAGCGACTCGCTAAACTTATCGTAGAGGGCATAGGTAAAGTCTGCACCCAGGTAGAGCGGCACATCCTCGTGCAACTTGCCCATCAGGTATAGATTTAGCCCATACCCCCACTGGGCATCATAGTTCTCATTCATCTCGCCCAGCGGGTAGGCTATGGCAAAACCCGCGCCAAACTGGGCACGCTGTGCCACCAGCGCAAACGGAAGCAGCAGGAGCAGGGTGAACAGGAGGTTTTTTTTCCTAACCAAAGAGAAAGACAAATGCATGGCCGATGACGCAATAAACGAATACAAGAAATGCGGGAATGCCACGGTATGGGGCGTGGAAGATAAATATCAAAAAATGTGCCAATTTGTCCTTAATTTAAAATCTGCGAACAGCCCGACCATAGAGCCATGTTACATTTGAAACCAAAATGCCTCTTTGCAAGTAGTAAGGAACTAAAATATAGCCACCCCCGAAGAAGCCCAAACGCATGGACCTAAACCAGGAAAGCCTGAACCTGCACGCCCAGCTGGGCGGCAAGCTGGAGATTCACCCCAAGTTCAAGGTGAAAAACCGCCACGACCTAAGCCTGGTGTACAGCCCGGGCGTAGCAGCCGTATGCAAAGCCATAGCCGAAGACCCTAGCAAGGTGTATGACTACACCATGAAGCGCAATACCGTAGCCATCATTACAGACGGCTCTGCCGTGCTGGGGCTGGGCAATATAGGTGCAAAAGCTGCCCTGCCCGTGATGGAGGGCAAGGCCCTGCTCTTCAAAGAGTATGCCGACATTGATGCCTTTCCGCTGTGCCTGGATACGCAGAACACCTATGAGATCATCAGCATTGTAAAGGCGCTGGCACCCTCCTTTGCGGGGGTTAACCTGGAGGATATTTCGGCCCCGCGCTGTTTTGAGATCGAGCGGGCGCTGGAGAGCATTGGCATACCCGTCTTTCACGACGACCAGCACGGCACGGCCATTGTGCTGCTAGCCGGGCTGATAAATGCGGTAAAACTGGCTGGCAAGGAGCTGCAAGAGCTGAAGGTGGTAATCAACGGTGCGGGCGCTGCTGGCACCGCCATTGCCGAGCTGCTGCTGTGCATAGGCCACGACCCCAACGTGTGTGTGAGTGTGCGAGAGGTAGTGGTGTGCGACACCAAAGGCATCCTGTCTCAAAGCCGCAACGACATCCTCTCCAACCCCGAGAAGGCACGCCTGGCCTGCTTTACCAACCGGGGCCAGCTGGAGGGCACCCTGCAAGATGCCGTGCGCGATGCCGATGTGTTTATCGGCGTAAGCGTGGGCGGGGCGCTGAAGACCGAGTGGGTGAAGACAATGGCCAAAGACCCCATCATCTTCGCCCTGGCAAATCCGGACCCGGAGATCGACCCGGAAGCAGCCCGCCAGGCTGGCGCATTCATTGTAGGCACAGGGCGCAGCGACTACCCCAACCAGATCAACAACGTACTGGCCTTCCCTGGCATCTTTCGCGGTACCCTGGACGCACGGGCACCCCGCATTACCCAGCACATGCAGGTGCGCGCAGCCCACGCCCTGGCCGATATGGTGGAAGACCTCTCCAGAGAAAACATCATCCCCTCGGCGCTAGACAAGTCTATAGCCTACCGGGTAGGCAAGGCCGTGAAAAAGGCCTGGGAAGAAGAGCAGCCGCAACCCGAGGGTAGCCTGTAGCCCCCTATCTTTGCAGCATGCTACGTTTATCCGGCTTTATACTAGCCTATGTGGCCCTGGCACTGGGCTGCAGGGCACAGTGGCCTGGCAGTGTGCTGGATTACCAGTTTGGCAGCAGCCAGACGGTGGGGCAGGATGCCGCCTACTTTCCGCAGAACGTGCTGGGCCCCATTACCGCACCTGTGGGCCCTAGTGTACCCGCCATTAGCCCCAGCCAGGTGGTAAGCCTGGGCAAGGGTGGGCACATCAGCCTGGCGTTCGATCCCCCAATACAGAATGGGCCGGGGGTGGATTTTATCGTATTTGAGAACGCCTTTTTCTTTGGCCCAGGCAATAGCCAGGTGTATGACGAGTGGATGCGCGTAAGTGTAAGCACAGACGGCACCACCTGGGTAGACTTCCCCTACAATGCGCAGACGGGCGAAGGCCTGGCGGGCCGTACGCCCACGGCAGCCTTTGGGGTAGACTACAGCAAGCCCGGCGAAAGTGGCGGAGACGGCTTTGACCTGGCACTGGTGGGCCTGGATGAGGTGCGCTACGTGCGGGTGCAGGATGCCACCGAGTACCAGCCCGCAGACCGGCTGAGCGCCGAACTGGATGGCATAGCTGCCGTGCACCAGGCAGACACCCCCACCCCCAGGCAGCAGGCGGCGGCAGGCCACGCCCGCCTTACCCAGGGCCCACAGGGCTACCAGCTGCACCTGGCGCCCCCGGGGGGCCTGCTAACCCTATACACCCAGCTGGGACAGGTGCTACACCGGCAGCAGCTGCCGGCAGGCCTGCACCCCCTGGCCCCACAGCCCCTGGCCAGTGGCACCTATATAGTGGAGGTACAGGCTTATGGCCGGGCCCCTTTTACCAAACAGATTGTGAATCCCTAACTTGCACACCCATGACCCGCTTCCTACCCCTAGGCTCAATATCCACCCTGCTGCTCTGTGTAGCACTGGCAGCCGTAGCCCACGCGCAAACCGATACCCAAAAGTCATTTGAGGAGCTAACCAGCGGCGCGTATCGCCAAGAGCTGATCTTGCCCGGCAAAGCACCCAACCAGCTGCTGAACGCCACCAAAGCCTGGCTGTACGTAAATGCCCGGCTGGCTGAAAACAGCGGGTTGATAGACGACATGGAGAATGACCTCTTTGTGGGCCGCTATGTGCTGAAGCTGGAAGGCCAAAAAGACCTGCTGGAGCGCCTGTCAAAAAACCGCGTCGAATTCACCCTACAGCTCAATGCCTATGCTGGCAAGTGTGAGCTACGCCTGGATAAATTTACCGAGATCGATGCCCTAAATAGCAAAACGCTGAAAGACCAGTACCTGCTGAGCTACGAGAGCTGGAAAAAAGAAAATGCCGTAACGCTGAGCCTGGCCAGTGAAGAGCGGAAACAAGCAGGCTACCTGAAATACCAGCAGGAAAGCCAGAAAGCCCTGGAGCAAATAGATGCAGCTGTGCAGCTCATGATCCAGAAACTGACGGAATACCTAAAACACAACGCATGACCGCAGCCGAAACTTTTGAAGAAGCAGCCCGGGTGCTGCATGCCTTTGTGCAGGCAGGCCAGCTGGCGCAGGTGGAGGCTGCCACCGAGCGTATGAGCCAGTGCCTGCAGGCAGGCGGCAAGCTTATGAGCTGCGGTAATGGAGGCAGCATGTGCGATGCCATGCACTTTGCCGAAGAGCTGAGCGGCCGCTTTCGCCAAGACAGGCCCGGGCTGGCAGCCCTCGCCATAAGCGACCCCAGCCACCTGAGCTGCGTGGGCAACGACTATGGCTACGAGCAGGTGTTTAGCCGCTATGTAGAGGCTCTTGGCCAGGCGGGAGATGTACTACTGGCCATCAGCACTAGTGGGAACAGTGCCAATGTGGTGCGGGCAGCACAGGCCGCACGGGCCAAGGGGATAGCCGTTATCGGGCTGACGGGCAAGGACGGCGGCCAACTGGCACCCCTGTGCAACATCGAAATACGCGTGCCCCACCAGGGCTACGCAGACCGCGTGCAGGAGGTGCACATCAAGGTCATCCACTGCTTCATCCAGGGCATTGAGCAGCGCCTTGGCTTTTCAGCCTGAGCATCCTATTTTTGTACTTCATCAATCGAAAGACGCATGAACCGCTTTGCATTTGTCCTGATTCTGGTTCTCGCAGGAGCCTTCAGCCGCCTGATCCCGCACGAATACAACCTGGCCCCCGTGGCGGCGCTGGGCCTGCTATCCGGTGCCGTGCTCATGCAGGGGCGTGGGCAGCAGCGGGGATGGGCCGTTGCCATGCCCATACTGGCGCTCCTGGTGTCGGACGTACTGATCTTTGCACTAGACCCCCTGGGCACCAGCCCACACGGGCAGTTCTTCCACAATAGCCTCGGCTTTGTACTACAGCGTCTGTTCGACTTTGGCAGCTTTGCCCTCATCCCCTTCATTGGCCAGTGGGTGGGCAGGCGGCTGAATGCGCAGCGGGTGCTGACAGGTGCCCTGGCGGGCAGCCTGGTTTTCTTCCTGTTTTCGAACTTTGGCTACTACCTGGCTCAGTCGTTCCCCTTTGCGGGCAGCGAGTATCCGCGGGCAAGCCTGCTGGGCTGCTACATACAGGCCATTCCGTTCTACCGGGCCACCCTGCTGGGAGACTTGGCCTACTCCGCACTTTTCTTTGGTGCCTACGCCTACCTGCTGCGCAGCCGGCGCATAAGCCAGGCAGCCTAGGGCCCGCTCTGGCACCACACGCTGCCCCCTACCCTTTCGGCCACTTTTATACCGCTACGCCCCATGCGCGAAAGCAAAAAACTGAAGGAGGGAGAAGACTACTACCTGAACGAACAGGGCCTAATGGTGCTGACTGCCGAATACCTGGCCAGGCGGGGCTACTGCTGCGGCTCGGGCTGTAGGCACTGCCCCTACCCCAAAGAGGTGTTTGAAGCGGCGCGAGCCAAAAAGCGTGCCGACTGGCTGTGGGGCGGCCTGTAAACACAGCGTGGAGGCGGGCAGCGTGCACGGCCCGTCCTTTCCTTGCTTATATTTGCCCTTATGCGACTACATCGTGAAGGAAATGCCAGCATCCTGCTGGTGGTAACCCTGGGCAGCCTGGCTACAGCGGCCAGTGTGCTATATGCCCCCCCCGCACTAGCCTGGCTGGTAGCCGCGCTCAGCCTGGCCGCACTGGCCCTTATACTCAACTTCTTCCGCTACCCCCAGCGGCCCCTGCAGCAGCAGGCCGATGCCGTGCTGGCACCCAGCCATGGCAAGGTAGTGGTGATAGAGGCCGTAGAAGACCCCGAGCTGGGGCCGGCAAGGCAGATCAGCATATTTATGAGCCCCCTGGATGTGCACGTGAACTACAGCCCCGTGGCAGGCACCGTAGAAACCTATGCGTACCGAAAGGGAAAGTACCTGATGGCCTTTAACCCCAAAAGTAGCCTGCTGAACGAACAGACCTGGCTGGTGATAAACAGCCGGGGTAGCCGCGTGGGGGTGAAGCAGATAGCCGGCTTTCTGGCCCGCCGCATCAAGTGCTATGCCCAGGCTGGCAACACCCTGCAGCAGGCCGAGGAGTTTGGGTTCATCAAGTTTGGCAGCCGGCTGGACGTGCTCATCCCCCTGGACTGGCAGGTGCAGGTGCAGCTGGGCCAGCGTACCCAGGGCGGCCAGACTGTACTGGCCCGGCGAACAAGCTAGCCCCCTGCCATGCCCGGAAGAGTAGGCCTTCGTGTTTTATGTGTGCTGGTATGCGCCGGTAGCCTGCTCAGTTGCGGGCCACTGGAGCAGCAGGCAGTGCCCATCAGCCTGGGCATCCGGCTGGGGGGCACCGCACAGCCCCGCCAGCTACAGCAGAGCATAGCCCAGCTACAGCGCCTGGGTACCCGCCGCCTGCAGGTAGAGCTGCTAATAGAGCCCGATAGCAGCGGGCTGCCCATCATCAGCCCACCCAGCCTACAGGAGTGGGCCAGGATAAAGCCCCTGCTGCGGGAGAGGCAGCTACTGATTACGCTCAGCTTCACTGGCCATACCGACGCACCGCAGAACCTGTGGGGCCAATGGCTGCACAGCCGCCGGGGCCAATGGTTTGCCCAATACACGGCCGAGCTGGTGGCCTTTCTGCGCGAGCAGAAAGACCTGAAGCTGGAACGTGTGGTGGTGGCCAATCACTTCGACAACATTAGTAGCTATAGCTACCAGCCCGAGTGGATACAGCTGATTACACAGGTGCGAGCTACCGTAGCGGCACGGGTAACCTACGCAGCCAATAGTCTGGAGGCCAACCGTTTTCCCGCATGGGCCGCCTGCGACGAAATTGGCATTAACTACGTAAACACCGAAACCGATAACCAGAAGGTGCTGGCCCAGGAACGAAATGCACAAATACGCAGCCTGGCGGAAAAATACCAGAAACCCGTCTACCTGGCACAGGCCAACCTGATAGGCCCAAACAAGCTGAGCAAGCTGAAAAACCGCTTGCGCTTCTACAAAGACCAGCCCCTGAGTGGCCTCTGCCTGAACCACATCCAACCCCATACCGTGCTGCAGGATACCACCCGGCTGTGGCAGCTGGATGATGCCACGCTACAATACCTCCACCACTATATGCACCCCTAAGGCTCCGGCCTATGTACCACATGGCCCAGGATGAACTGCCCGCACTCAAGAAGATCCTGCTGATTCGGCTCAGCTCGATAGGCGACATCGTGCTTACCACGCCCATCCTGCGTGCCCTGCGCCACGCCTACCCGGGGGCGGAGATTGGCTACCTCACCAAAGATCGATTTCGGGATGTGCTGCGGTACAATCCGTATATCAACCGGCTGCATTTGTTCCGAGGCAGCCTGGCAGAAAGCCTGGCAGAACTGGAGGCCGTGGGCTATGACCACGTGCTGGACCTGCACCGCAACCTGCGCAGCTGGTACCTGCGCACGGGCCTGGCACTGCCCACCAGCACCTACCCTAAGGCCAATGACCGAAAACGCCGCATGACCTGGCTGAAGCAGCGCCTGAGCGTGCCCCACATTGTGGAGCGCTATGCCCAGGCACTGGAGCCGCTGGGCGTACAGCTGGACGCGGGAGGGCTGGATTTCTTCTACCCCGCCGAGCTGGACAGCTGGGCCGCACAGCAGGTGCAGGCCCGCTGGCCCGGGCAGCGGCCCTATGGCCTGTGCCTGAGTGCTACCTACACCACCAAGCGCTGGCTGCCCGAGTACTACCATGCCTACCTGGCCCACAGCCCACAGCCCGCCATCCTGCTGGGTGGCCCGGCAGAGCTGGAGCTGGCGGCCACGGTGTGTGCCGGCCTGCCCGAACAGCGGGTATGGAATGCCGTGGGCCACACTAGCCTGCTGCAGAGTGCGGCCCTGCTGCCCCAGTGCACCCACCTGATAACGCCCGACACGGGCATGATGCACATAGCCGCTGCCCTGCAGGTGCCCATCCTGAGCCTATGGGGCAATACGGTGCCCGAGTTTGGCATGACCCCCTGGCGGGCCCCCCACATGGTGCTGGAGGAACAAATGGGCTGCCGGCCCTGCAGCCGCCTGGGCCATGCCAGCTGCCCACGTGGCCACTTTGCCTGCATGCGGGCCATAACCCCCGAGCGCGTGGCAGCGGCGGTAGCGCTACTTGCGAAGCAGTAAAAATAGACTGCCTACTTCTAGGCGCTAGGCAGGCATTTCGCGCTTAAGTCTGGGGATACAGGCGTGGCAACTGCAACGCAGTATGCTTGCTACCCCCCTCTCCTGGTTTTCTGCCAGCCGCATACGGGCGAGCCCCCACAAACGGCGTTCCATCAAGCAACTTTCGAGTCCGCCTCAGGCGGGCAGCGGGCCAGGTAGGAAATCAGGATAAGTCGTCCGATGCGGCCGCTTGTAGCGCTGTCAGGCTACGCAGAAATGCCTGCCGCTGTGCAGCATCCAAGGGGGAAAAATACGCCTCATCAGCCTGCTCCACCAGGGGCATGGCCTGGTACAGCAGGCTATAGCCGGTATCCGTAGGGCTAAGCATATGTGCACGCGCATCCTGTGGATTGCTCAGGCGCTGGATCAGTTGCTTTTTTTCTAGCAGGCGCAGCGCCTTGCTAGTCGACATGGCATCCGTACCAGCCATCCGCGCCAAGGCTACCTGTGTGGGCTTCTGGCCCTGTCGATGTGCCCAACATAAGGTGGCTAGCAGCACAAACTGCAAATGCGTAAGCCCTAGTGGCGCGAGCGTACGGTGGATACGATGATGCCAGCGTGCAAAGTGCCACCACAGCAGGTACCCCGGGCTGCTCTCAGGACCCTCATATTGAGTGGGAAAGGCACCATCCATCCCGCATTATACAGCAATTTTTGAAGCAAGTTCTATCTGTCTGTGCATTTCATCACCCAGGCTTGCCGCCACCTGCCTGCCCACCAGTTTCCACCACAACCAGCCTAATGGACCGGCCATGCGCATGGTGGTAGTAGCAGTCAGCTCGTTGCCCTGCTGCGCCAGCACATGGTCTCCGTACATACGCGCACCCGGAAAACGCGTGCAGTCTGTGAACTGGCGGTGCTTTTCGAGCACCACAATCTGTATCCTTACTTTAGGCCCCTTCTTGGGTTTAAGCACAAAATATGTCCCTTGTGCTATGGGTCCCTCTGGCTTCACATACGCTAGGTCAGGATGAAATCGGGGCCAATTGGGCAGATCAATCAATACCTCCCACATCTGGCGGGAGGTACACGCTTGGGTTGTGATGGAATAGCTTTTCTCAATCATCGGACTAGAATTTGGAGCAGCAAATTTAATATACCAGCATATTATATACAAGTATAGTATATCGAATTATTTTCAGCGAGTCAGCTCGATGGGGAATGAAGAGTAAGCGGACATCCAAGCAGCGCAAGCGATAAGGGATCGCAAGCTGTGGCTGTCTAGCTCGTATGACCCTGCTCAGGGCACTGATGAAGGGTGTAACCCCTAAGTGCCGATAGCAAACCAAGTAGCTCGACGAAAGCGAAGGGTCTACCTCCTTTTAGCTTATGTATCTCACCCTCAACCCATAACGCGAAGGACCTGCTCCACAGTCTCGACCTGATAGGCTCGGGCTCAGTTCACACAGCCCAGCCTGCCCGCACGAACTTTGAGGGCAACACATAGGTTGGAACAAATCTTAAGCTGGCACTAGAAGAATAGGGGCACCCTAGGGCATATCCCAGGTGTACCGCCGGGCAAAATAGCGGGCGGCGTACACCAGCCCCAGCAGCACCGGCACCTCTACCAGGGGCCCTACCACGGCGGCTAGTGCCTGCCCGCTATGTAGCCCAAACAGCCCGATGGACACGGCTATAGCCAGCTCAAAGTTATTGCCGCTGGCCGTAAAGGCCATGGCCGCCGTCTGGCTATACCCGCCCCCAGCCCGGCGCCCCAGCCAGAAAGCCAGGAAAAACATGGCTACAAAGTACAGCACCAGCGGCAGAACTATACGTAGCACATCCAGCGGAAGCTGTAGCAGTACCTCGCCCTGCAGGCTGAACATAAGCACTACCGTAGCCAGCAGGGCAATAGGGGTGAGCGGAGCCAGGGTAGGCAGAAAACGAGTGGTATACCAATTATCGCCCCGGAGGCGACGCAGCACCAGCCGGGTGAAAAAGCCAGCAACCAGCGGCGTGCCCAGATACAAGAGGACCGTAGAAGCCACCTGGCGCATGTGAATGTGAATGGCCACGCCCTGTAGCCCCAGCAGCGGGGGTAGTACCGACAGCAGCACCCAGGCATAGGCACTGAAGAGTAATACCTGCAGGAGGCTGTTTATGGCCACCAGCCCCGCCGCAAACTCGCGGTCGCCATCGGCCAGGTCTATCCACACCAGCACCATAGCTATGCAGGGGGCTATGCCCACCAGCAGCAGGCCCTGCAGGTAGGCAGGCCGGTCGGGCAGCAGCAGGGCAGCCAGGGCAAACATCAGCAGGGGGGCCAGCAGCCAGTTTAGCAGCAGGGTATAGGCCAGCAGGCGGGGCCTACGAAGCAGACCCGGAAGCGCCTCGTAGCGCACCTTGGCCAGCGGCGGATACATCATCAGGATGAGGCCAATAGCCATCGGTATATTCGTACTGCCGCTACCCAGGCTGCCCAGCAGCCGAGGGAGGCCCGGCACCAGCTGGCCCAGCAGTACACCTAGCACCATAGCCAGCAGAATCCACAGGCTAAGGTAGCGGTCTACAAACCCAAGGCGACGGGGCGCGGTTTTCTCAAGACTTACCATTTTTTGAAGACAAAAAAAGCACCTAACAGAATCAAGGCAAAGCCCACCAGATAGTTCCACCGCAGGTCCTCCTTCAGATACACCACCGAAAAGACGCAAAACACAGACAAAGACAGCACCTCCTGTATCGTCTTCAGCTGCGCGGCCGTAAAGCGGCCGTGGCCCATCCGGTTGGCTGGCACCTGGAAGAGATACTCCACAAAGGCGATCCCCCAGCTGACCAGAATGACCACCCACAGTGCCTTGTCCTTATGCTTCAGGTGCCCGTACCAGGCTATGGTCATAAAGACATTGCTGATGAGCAGGAGCACGACCGTCCACATATAGCCCTGTGCGCTAACGGGTAGATGGGGGTGAATCAGTTGCCTCGGCCGGCGCAGGGGCGGGCAGCAGGGAGAAGAGGAATAGCATCTCGCGTGCGATCTGGGCACAGCGTTCATCATAGGTAGCGGCCTCCTGGGGTGTTCCGTCACTGGCCTTGGGGTCGGCATAGGGCAGGGCAACGCGCAGGCTGGCCCCCGGCACATAGGGGCAGGCCTCATCGGCATCGCTGCACACCATTACGGCTACAAAGTCTTGCTGGGGGTTCCAGATTGTATCGGAATAGACCTTGCTATGGGCAGGATGCCCCGGCAGCTTAGGGCTGGCAGACCAGTAGTAGGCAGGATTGGGATTATCTCGAAAAGGGATTGCGGATATATAGAAAACATGCAGTCCTGTTCGTTCCAGGGCCGCTACCGCCCGCTCATTGAAGGCAGTGGCCTCTGTGCCGCCGCTGTAGGTTTCTACCGGGGCATTGGGGCCCAGGTAGTGCCAGGCTGCTAGCTGGGCCCATATCTGGGCCAGCTGGCTGCGCCTGCTGTTGTGTGTGCAGATAAAAACCAGCCGCAGGGGCCGGGTGTCTAGGGCCGTCAGCATGTTGGCCAGGCTATCCAGCGCTGCCCGGCGGGGCGGGGCTATCTGGTCGTACTCGGCTACCCGCGCAGCTATGTAGGCTGATAAGGGCGCATAGAACTGGGCCGAGGCAAGGGAAAGCACAAAACTCATGGTAAAGATCAGCTTGGCAAGCATAAAAGAGGGTAAGGGGAATACTAGCGGGCAGATAGCTGGCTCAGGTTTCGCTTCGGCTTCGCAGCGGGGGGCATACAGCAGGCCGATGCTGCCTCGGCTTCATATCGAGGGTCGTTAAACTGGCTGTCGGCATGGAAGTAGTATACTTCCCACTGTACTCCATCGGGGTCTTCCACCCAAAACTTGTCCTGCAGGGCATAGCAGCAGCGGGTGCCCTGCTCCTGCCGGATGGGCAGGCCTGCCGCCTGGGCCGCCGCCAGCTGCCGCTCCAGTGCCTCGGGGCTGTCTACCCGAAAACCCAAGTGCCCAAAGGCGGGCTGTATCCGCTCGGGGTTCTCGATAAAGGAGATCACCAACTGAGGCAGCTCCCACTTGGCATAGGCCGGTGCCACCTTGGCGGGTGGAGTGCCAAAGAAACGGGTGTAAAAGTCGAGGCTGGCTTCCAGTCGGCTCACATACAGGCTTACATGCATGACCATGACAATGGGGGGGATAGGTAAAGTAATTGCTAATAGGAAGAATCGGGCTCCGCGGGGCAGCAGGCGGCCGGCCTGCAGGCCTGCGCAGCCAGCTGTGTCAAAAAGCTGACCAGCGGCAGGGCGGCATCCGGTGCCAGGCAGTAGCACATGCGGGTGCCCGTTACCTCGCCCTGTAGCAGGCCCGCTTCCTTCAGCTCGCGCAGGTGCTGGCTGATGGTGGCCTGGCTGAGTGGCAGCTGGGTTACCAGCTGGCCGCACACACAGCCGGGCTGTGCAGCCACAGCCTGCAGGATGGCAATACGTGCCGGATGCGCCAGGGCCTTCGCCACCTGGGCCAGCTCATTCTGCCCGGGGGAAAAGGCGGTGCTTTTGCTAATACCCATGATGCAAAGATAGAAAAAAATGTATTATCGCAATAATACGATTAAATAAAATTAAGAAAAGATTATGCAAACACGGTATCCTGGCGACTGACATCCACCCAAAAAGCTCGTAGCCCTAACCGAGGCCTTAGGGTGGGAAGTATGGTCCCTGGGCGCATAGCGCGAAGCGCGGCTTCAGGAGAAACCTCGTGCAGGGAGGCTGTAAAGCCCAGTACGCACCCAGGCCGCTCGATTCCCCCTGGGCACGCGGCCCAAAAGATCAGCTTACGTTGTGTGACGCATGCAAACCACCCTCCTGTCTCAAGAAATGCATGCACATATACAGCATACAAAACCAGCTAAGAGAAAGGGGAGCCCCAGCACCGGGCTCCGATCAAGGTGCCGCCACTGCAAAAAGCAGAAAAGGGGAAAGCCCAGGCCAACTGACCCAGGCTTTCCCCTTTTAGATAAAGAAGGCAAAACCAGCCCTACACAGGTAGCGCATAGCGCAGCGCCGGGGCAAAGTCCTTCAGGTCGGTGGGGGTAGTATTGGCGGCATTGCGCGTCACTACATCCAGCACCCTGCCGGCATTTAGTGCAGAAACAAACTCGTTCATGCTATGTATCATGCTGTCGCTCATGCCTACCTGCTGCATAGCTGGAATAGCGGCCTCCACAGGCACATGCACATAGTTCAGCGCAAAGCCGGTGGCATCTCCTACTATCTGGGCCACTTCGGCAAATGTTAGGTCTCTGGGGCCCAGCACATACTCCAGGCTGTTCCCGCTGAAGTCTTTCGCCAGCAGATGGGCGGCTGCCTTGGCTGCAATGTCAACGGTAGCCACCATCGGCATAGCCACGTCGGCCACCACGGTGTAGTATACCGTGCCGCCGGGTATCATGCCCGCCCAACCGTACAGGTTTTCCATAAAATAGGCCGCACGTAGTACCAGCAGGTTTACGCCAGTTACCGTGGCCAGTTGCTGCTCCATGTAGTGCAGGCCCTGTACCACGCCCATACCGCTAGGCTGGTGTGCACCTACGCTGCTGAGCGCTACTACATAGGGTACGGGGTTTTGCTTCAGTGCCGCTACAAAGGCATCGGTCGCCTTGTGCTGATGTGCGGAAAAATCGGGGGCGGAGTAGAAGGGGGGAATCATAAAGAACACACCCTCTGCGCCTTGAATTACTTTGCCTACAAAGCCTGCGTCGTAGATGTCTCCGGGCATAAACTCGGCACCAGCGGCTACCAGGCTTTGTGCCTTTTGTACATCGCGGGCCACGATGCGTACTTTTTTGCCTGCCTTGAGCAGGGCTTCGGTCAGGGGTTTTCCGGTGTTGCCGGTTGCACCAAATACTACGTACATAATTTTAATGAATTTTAGGTATTAGAAAAAAGAAGAGGGAATCGCACAAAAAGCGTTGAACAACCGGAGCTTGCCCAAAGAAGGGTGTACAGGTGCACCCGTTGCTGTCTTAAATTGGGCCTTGCAAAGCAGGAACCCAATTGTGGCGAGGTTGGTTCGTATATAAGCGACCCTTTCGATAAACTGATGAGAAACCGTGCCTGGCGCACTTAGGCGGCAGCGCAAGACACAGGTACGGGAGCCCTAGGGCCGGGGTAGCTTCGCCTGAATAGGCTGGGAGGAGAGAAAGAGACGGCTCTGTGGGTTCTTCTACTACGAGTATGCACCCGCTCTCTTTATCTCGCAAGGCGCTTTAATAGCCTCGGGGCGGAATGCCTGCCCATCCTATCTTTGTACATGCAGAGCAAGAAAACCGCAAGCGGCCCGTATCATGCACACGCCGTGCGTAGCAAGGACGAAGCCCGCCAGTTTCTGGATGTAGTAGGCCGCATCTATGCCGGGGATAGCACCTACGTGCGGCCCCTGGATATGGATGTCCGGGCCGTATTCGACCCGAAGAAGAACAGCTTCTACAGCCATGGGCGGCTGGAGCGCTGGATCCTGCGGGATGCCCATCAGCAGGTGGTAGGCCGTATAGCCGCCTTTGTGAACGACCGGAAGGCCCACACCTACGAGCAGCCTACCGGAGGTTGCGGGTTCTTTGAGTGCATAGACAATGAGGAGGCGGCCACGGTTCTGTTTGACACAGCCCGTGCCTGGCTGAGGGAGCAGGGCATGGAGGCCATGGACGGGCCCATTAACTTTGGCGAGAACGACCGCTTCTGGGGCCTGCTGGTAGAAGGCTACACCCACCCCAGCTACCAGATGCCCTACAACCCACCCTACTACCAGCGGCTGTTTGAGCGCTATGGTTTCGAGCTGTACTTTGGCCAAACGGCCCGGCACATGGACATACGGGGCCGGTTGGGCGAGCGCTTCTACAAGGTATTTGAGCGGGTGAAAGAGCGAAACCACATCACCTTCGAAACCCTGAAGCGAAAGAATGTGGGCAAGTATGCGGCCGACTTCCTGACGATTTACAACGATGCCTGGGCCTACCACGAAGGCTTTACACCCATGACCCGCCAGCAGGTAGACCAAATGGTGCAGCAGCTGAAGATGGTGCTGGTGGAGGAGCTGGCCATCTTTGCCTACGTGCAGGGCGAGGCCGCGGCCATGGTGATTGCCCTGCCCGACCTGAACCAGATTTTCAAACCCTGGAAGGGAAAGATAAGCCTGCTGAAGGGGCTGCGGTTTATGCTACGCAAGCAAGGCCAGTTTGCCTGGTACCGGCAGCACAAGGTGCTGACCCGCGCCCGGGTAGTGATCATAGGCGTACGGCCAAAGTTCCAGAAAATGGGGCTGGAAACCGGCCTGACCCTAACCACGATGGACGAAGTACGCGCCATGGGGATAGAGGAGATAGAGCTGAGCTGGGTGGGCGACTTTAACCCCAATATGCTGACGGTAATGGAGGCCACGGGTGCCAGCTTTGGCAAGCGCTACCACACCTACCGTTACCTGTTCGACCGCACGAAGCACGTAACTCCCTACCACGAAATCAGCATGAACAAGCGAACTGGAGACTCAGCCGACGGGGGTAGCCACGCGCAGACCCCGTAGCTACCCCGTAGTGCCCGGCCCAGATCGCGTGCCAGGGGGCTAGCCCACCCGCAGCAGCCTGTAGGTATGCAAAAGGCTCTCCCCTGCTGTGCCGCTGCCACCTGCTACGCCACGGTGCGAGATCCCTCCATGCCCCGATCGGGTAGGTATGGTGTAACCAGCGGATGCTGTGCCAGCAGCTGTAGGTCGGCAGGTCGGGTCAGGTCATGCAGCATCTGCAGGCACACATAGTCCACCTGCTGGGCTTTCAGCCGGTCCAGCAGCAGCTGGCCGCGCTGCCCCTCTGTCCACTCCCCCTCGAATAGCCAGGGTGCAGGCCCAGGCAAGCCCAGCAGATAGAACCCGCCGGAATGGGTAGGACCCAGCACAAACTTTCCCTGCTGCATCGCCTCTATGGCTGTAGCTATGTGCGCCTGGCTCAGCTCGGGGCAGTCGGCAGCCAGTATGAGCAGGGGTGCAATACCTCGGCCAAAAATCTGGCTGGCGGCGGCGGCCATACGCGCACGCAGGTCGTGCCCCTGCTGCTGGCTTTTCACAAACTGGCTGTTGTCCCAGTTATCGCGTTCATCTATGTACTGGTCGTAGTACACAAAGCGGATGCAGGGCGTCTGCTCCAGCAGCGTGCGGGTATGGTCCAGCAGGGCGGCATACAGCCTGCAGGTCTGTGCCGGATCCAGTACCGTGCTTAGCCGCGTCTTCACATGGCCGGGCTGCACGTTTTTGGTAAAAACCACAATAGCGGGCTTGCTCACAATGCCTGTGTACGACAAGCTACGTAGGCAGGTTTGCCTACGCGGGCAAAAAATTTGCTTCTCCCACACAAAAAAACGCCCGCTCTGTTGAGCGGGCGTTTGATATCACGTTCTGTACAGGCTTGTAGTTGCCTGTGTTACAGGGTGCCTACTGCATTACACTAATGCGGAAGCTCTCGGCTACCTGTCCGTCTACCAGAACAGTAGCAATGTACAGGCCCTTGCGCAGGTTGCTGATGTTCTGCTGCAGGGTTTGTTCGCCACTCTGTAGCTGGGCAGTCTGTGTAGCTACCACTTGGCCGTTCAGGTTGCGTAGTACCAGCTCCACCTGGGCTGCATTCTTCAGCTCCAGGGCGAAGTTTACCACATCGCGGGCGGGGTTGGGGTAAGCCACAATCTTGTTCACTGAGGCCACCTCCTTCTTGCTACCGCGAGCGGTAACGATCTCGCCTGCTACATATACTGTCGCATCATTGGTACCATTGCGTAGGAATACATTGGCCGTGCTGCCTATCAGGGCCGTATTCTCCACGGTCAGCAGGCTATCTTGGCTAAGTACCTTGTAGTTATTGTTCGTTTCGGCATCGGCCAGGTTAATCAGGCTTACAAAACCAGCCACCACACTGTTGTAGATGCGCAGCGAGGTATTGCGGCGCAGCTGCATACCCCCGCCAAAGCCGTTGGTAGCGCTGCCCGCCTGCGTACCCGCCAAGTTA
>JAJTIE010000046.1 GCA_021300195.1 Bacteroidota bacterium
CCAGGGCGCTTGCTAGCCGCTACAGAGCTGTATTTTCTTGCGTAGTTCCTCTATGTAGCGCTTAAACTCTTTGTCCGTGCACACCAGGTCATTTACGGTGCTGAGGGCGTGGATAACGGTGCTGTGGTCGCGCCCGCCAAAGTGTAGGCCAATGGTTTTCAGGCTGCTTTTGGTAAACTCCTTGCAGAAGTACATGGCTATCTGGCGTGCCTGCACGTACTCACGCTTGCGGGTCTGCTCCTTCAGCTTTTCCTGTGGGATCTGGAAGTACTCGGCCACCATTTTCTGGATGGTATCGATACTTAGCTCGCGGCTGGCATTTCGCACAAAGTTTTTGATCACGTGCCGGGCCAGGTCCAGGTCGATGTCCTTCCGGTTGAAAGAGCTTTGGGCAATGATGGAGATCATGGCACCCTCCAGTTCGCGCACATTTGTCTTGATGTTATAGGCGATATACTCCACCACATCTTCGGGTATCTCTATGCCCTCCATATACATCTTGTGGCGCAGGATGGCCATGCGGGTTTCCAGGTCGGGTATTCCCAGGTCGGCACTCAGCCCCCACTTGAAGCGGCTGAGCAGGCGTTCCTCCATCCCCTTCAGCTCGCCCGGTGCTACATCGCTGGTCAGCACAATCTGCCGGTTGCTGTGGTGCAGGTGGTTGAACACGTGGAAAAAGATATCCTGCGTACGCTCCTTGCCCGCCAGAAACTGAATGTCGTCTACGATCAGCACATCGATCAGCTGATAGAAGCTGATGAAGTCGCTCACCGTGTTGTTCTTAATGGAGTCTACAAACTGGTTGGTAAATTTTTCGCTGCTAATATAGAGTACCACCTTATCGGGGTGCAGTTTCTTCACCTCATTGCCAATGGCCTGTGCCAGGTGGGTTTTTCCCAGGCCAAAGGAGCCATAGATCAGCAGGGGGTTGTAGCTGGTCTGCCCCGGGCGCGAGGCTATGTTCTGGCCTGCTGCCCGTGCCAGGCGGTTGCATTCGCCCTCGATAAAGGTATCGAAGGTGCACATGGGGTTCAGCTGGCTGTCGATGCTGATTTTTTTCAGCCCCGGGATCACAAAGGGGTTCATAGGGGGCCGGTTGCTGCTCATGGGCAGGTTTACCGGCGGATTCTTTGTTTTGTGCTCGCCGAAGGCCGTAGGCATGTTTACGGTATAGGCTTGCTTCTCGCCCCCACTCTCCATCACCACACTGTACTCCAGCTTGGCATCGGGGCCCAGGAAGTGGCGGATTGTCTTGCTCAGCAGCGATACATAGTGTTCCTCTATCCACTCATAGAAAAACTGACTGGGCACCTGTATGGTCAGCACGTTCTGGTTCAGGGCCAGGGGTTTGATGGGCTCAAACCAGGTCTTGTAACTCTGGGTGCTAATGTTGTCTCGAATTACCTCGAGGCACTTGTTCCATACAGTGGTGTAATTCATCGTGAGCGTCATGCGGGGTTTTAGGTAGTTAGTTTTCAGGTACTTGGGCGTAGTTCGATTGGGATGTGTGTTTTTGTATTGGGTTGTGTTGAGTTGCCTGAAAGTGCCTGGTCTATTGTCCACATGTGTCAAGTGTGGGGTCGAAATTGGGCGAAAGAATGTTTATAAAAAACTTGACAGAAGCGAGTTTCAAACTTGGGCGGGGCAGCAGGGCGCTTAGTTGCTTTAGGTCGGTTATGCCTTTTGCACTTGATTGTCAAACAGTTAGTGTGATCAAGTCCTGGACATGCGTTTAATAGAAAAAAAATCGAACGTATAACTTAGGTGAGAGCCTGTCTGTTTTTGAATTATTTTCATTTTCCAATTATCCTTATTACTAATCCAATTTTTTATTGACCTAAATTTAGACTGTAATTAAAATAAGAAATTTAGCCTCTATGTAAAGCCTTATGGATGAAGGTTTTCCCATAAATCGCTTTTTGTAAACCAATAGGCTAGTTGTGTTTTACCTGCTATCTCTTCTAAATCTGCATTTTTGAGTACAGCTGATACGCAACCTGTCTACCCTACTAAGGGTCGGACACAAGATCGCTCTGTTTAACATAAGGTACGACCCGAGTTGTACACAGGTTGATTTTTGCCTGGTCAGGTTATCCACATTTTTGGCTTTGATGGGGCCAAACAAGCCAATTCTCGCCGCGAACGCCCGAAAATGGGGGTACACGTCTATATTTGCAACTACGTAATATCCCCCTCCTAGTTATGGATAGTAATGCTGTTCGCCAGGCTTTTATCGACTTCTTTGCTGCCAAGGCCCATAAGATCGTCCCCTCGGCCCCGCTGGTAAACAACGATGACCCCAGCCTGCTCTTTATCAACGCGGGAATGAATCCCTTCAAGGACATCTTTACCGGCCATAGATCTGTAGAGGCTCCGCGCATAGCCAATAGCCAGAAATGCCTGCGCGTAAGCGGCAAGCACAACGACCTGGAGGAGGTGGGGCACGATACCTACCACCACACCCTGTTTGAGATGCTGGGCAACTGGAGCTTTGGCGACTACTTTCGTACCGAAGCCATCGCCTGGGCCTGGAGCTTTATTACCGAGGTGCTCGGCATCGACCCCGGCCGCCTTTATGTTACCACCTTCGGGGGGGCAGAGGGGGTTCCGGCCGACACGGCCGCCGCACAGGAGTGGGCCCAGTACCTGCCACAAGACCGCATACTTGCCTTTGGTAAAAAAGACAATTTCTGGGAGATGGGCGAAACTGGCCCCTGTGGCCCCTGTACCGAGATACACGTAGACATGCGCCCGGAGGCAGACCGTGCCCGCCTAGCGGGGGCCAGCCTGGTAAACCAGGATCACCCCCAGGTGATCGAGATTTGGAACGTGGTATTCATGGAATACAACCGAAAGGCAGACCAAAGCCTGGAGCCCCTGGAGATGAAGAGCATAGACACCGGCATGGGCCTGGAGCGCCTGTGCATGGTGCTGCAAGACAAGCCCAGCACCTATGATACCGACATTTTTGCCCCGCTCTTCGCCGTGCTCAGCCAGCTGTGTGGCAAGCAGTATGGGGGCCAGGGCCCCCAGGCCGAGGAAGTAAATGTGGCCATGCGGGTGGTGGTAGACCACATCCGTGCCTTGGCCTTTACCATTGCCGACGGCCAGGTGCCCGGCAATGGCGGAGCCGGCTATGTGGTGCGCCGCCTGCTGCGCCGCGCTGCTCGCTATGGGTATCGGTTTCTGGGGCTTAACACACCCTTTCAGTACCAGCTGGTGCCCGCCCTGGTGGCCAAAATGGGCGATGCCTTCCCCGAACTGAGAACCCAGCAGGGCTTTATCGAGCAGGTGATCCGGCAGGAGGAAACCGCTTTTCTGCAAACCCTGGCGCAGGGCACCCAGCAGTTTGAGCACTACCTGGCCCAGCTGCCACAGGGCACCCGCCAGCTGGCAGGCAGCTTCGCCTTTGAGCTGTATGATACCTATGGCTTCCCCATCGACCTTACCGAGCTGATGGCCCGCGAGCAGGGCTACCAGCTGGATATGCCCGGCTTTGAGGCGGCCATGGCCGAGCAGAAGGCACGCAGCAAGCGCGCCGGTACCCAGCGGGCAGCGGACTGGCAAACCTACCTGACAGCTGCAGACCCTGCCTTTGCAGGCTATGACACCCTACAGCTGGTAGCCCGGCCCGTAAAGAGCCGGGTAGTGGAGACCAATAAAGGCAAGCAGTACCAACTGGTGCTAGACCAAACCCCCTTCTACCCCGAAAGCGGCGGACAGGTGGGCGATACAGGTGTGCTGTACAGTGCCACCCAGCAGCTGCGGGTGCTGAATACGGTAAAGGAGAACGACCTGATCCTGCACCTGGTAGACCAGCTGCCCACAGACCCGGCTGCCCAGTGGACTGCCCGGGTGGATGCGGACCGCCGCCGGCGCATCCGTGCCAACCACAGTGCTACCCACCTGCTGCACGCGGCCCTGCGCCGTGTGCTGGGCACACATGTGGAGCAGCGGGGCAGCCTGGTGCACCCAGACTATCTGCGCTTCGACTTCAGCCACTACCAAAAGCTGAACCCCGAAGAGCTGGCCCAGGTGGAGCAGCTGGTGAATGAACAAATAGCCGCCCAGATACCCCTGCAGGAATACCGAAGCGTACCCCTGGCAGAGGCCAAGGCCATGGGTGCCACTGCTCTCTTTGGCGAGAAGTATGGCGAGCAGGTGCGGGTCATCCGCTTCGGGGCGGACTACAGCACCGAGCTGTGTGGCGGCACCCATGTGCAGAACACCGTAGAGATTCGCCTTTTCAAGCTTACCTCCGAGGCCAGCAGTGCGGCGGGTATACGCCGCATAGAGGCCGTAACAGGCGAGGGGGCCCTGGCCTATGTGGAGGCCCGGCTACAGCTGCTGCAGCAGGCCGAGGAGCAGATGGGCCAACCCAAGGACCTGATCCGGGCCATTGCCCAGCTGCAAGACCAGGCTGCTACCCTGGGCCGCCAGGTAGAACAGCTGCGCGGCAAGGCCCTGCTAGACCAGCGGGCCCGGATCCTGGCTGCCATACAGCCCGGCAAGCATGGACACTTTGCAGCCCTGCAGGTGGATGCCTGGAGTGCCGACGAGCTGAAGCAACTCGCCTTTGAACTGCGAAAGAATAGCCCCAACACCGCCTTTGTGCTCGGGGCCATAGCCCAAGACAAGCCCCTGCTGGGTGTAATGCTAAGTGAGGGCCTGGAGCAGCAGCTAGATGCCCGAGACATCATCAAAGCCATCAGTCCCTACATACAGGGTGGGGGGGGAGGCCAGCCCTTCTTTGCCACTGCGGGGGGAAAAAATCCGGCCGGCCTGCCCCAGGCCCTGGAGGCCGCGCGTACCCTGCTGGCTGCTCAGTAGCCGGGAACCTTGCCTGCACCCAGCGCGTATTTACACTTAGCTACAGGGATGAAAGAAGCGTACTTTCGCCGAATAGAGCAGGGCGGGCAGTCGGTGCTTACCTTTTCGCGCAAGGGGTGGCTCCTCTTTGCCCGCTGGCATGGCGGGGTACGCAGGCGGGGCACCCGGCTGGCAGCCCAGGTGTGGCAGGGCACCAAGCGTGAGAGCAAAGAGACCCAGCGGGCCGTAGCCATCCTGGGCAAGATGGTGCGGGGTCTACCTGTTACCGAGGCCGAAAAGCAGTTCTTCCGCGCCCAGAGCACAGACCTGGCACGCCTGCTGCCACTGGTGGCCCTACAGGGAATCCCCCTGCCTATCCCCTTTGTACCCCTGCTTATCCTGCTGGGCAAAAAGTATGGCGTGCAGTTTCTGCCCGGAGATCAGTCTGCACTCGTGGCAGCCATAGAGGCCGAAAAAGAGGCGCAGCAGGCCCTGGCCCTGGTGCCAAGTGCCGAAGAACTGGCGGCGATGACAGACGAGCTGGAAGCGCCAGAAGCCTACGGCGAGGAGGGGGCCGAGGCAGGTGCACAGCCTGACCCCGACCAGCGCCCCCGCCAATAAGAGAGTAGGCCAGGCGGGCCGGGATGCCCGTTTTTCTGCTACCCCTATTCCTCCCTTACCTTGCCGGGCCACTGGCAGCCTGTGGTACCCGGCCACTGCCTAGCCGCCTTTTCCCTATATTTGAGGCAAACCCAGCCACTGTGAAACGCATTGCGATTATACCCGTAGCCGGCACGGGCATGCACCTTCGCCCCCATACGCACACCCTGCCCAAGCCGCTGATCCCCGTGGCTGGCAAGGCCATACTGGGCCATATTGTGGATGCCTGGATAAAGGCCGGAATGGATGAATTCGTCTTTGTAGTGGGCTACCTGGGCACCAAGATCAAGACCTATATAGAGGAGCGCTACACCGGCAAGATCCACTTCCACTTTGTAGAGCAGGAGCCCCGGCTGGGGGTAGGGCACGCCCTGTGGCTTTGTCGTGCCTACATCCGCCAGGCCAGCGAGGTTGTCATCGCCCTGGGCGACACCATCCTGGAGGCAGACCTGAAGGCCCTGCTGGCACGCCCAGAGAATGTGCTATGCGTACAGAAGGTGGAGGACCCCCAGAACTTTGGCGTGGCTACCCTGGACGATGTGGGCTATGTGCGCCTGCTGGAAGAGAAGCCCCAAATACCCAAGAGCAACTATGCCCTGGTGGGGCTGTACAAGATACGCGATACCGCCCTGCTGGTAGAGGCCCTGGAGTATGAGATAGAGAGCGAGAGCCGCAAGAATTATAACCTGACCGACCCCCTGATGCACATGGTGCGCCAGGGGGCCCGCCTGGCCACAGCCCCCGTGCAGTTCTGGCACGACTGTGGACAAAAGGATGTGCTGCTGGCCACCAACCGCATCCTGCTAGACCGAAAGACGCAGACCAAGATCCCAAAGTTTCCCGGGTCGGTCATTATCCCCCCCGTATACATAGCCCCCAGTGCCGTTATCGAAAACAGCATAGTAGGCCCACACGTGGCCGTGGATGAGTACAGCGTTATCCGCGATAGCATTGTACAAAACAGCATCCTGGGTGCCTATAGCCGCCTCCACACCATTGTGCTCCGGGGCTCGGTGGTGGGCAATGACAGTAGCCTGACCGGCAGCTGGCACAGCATCAATATTGGCGATAATACCGAGCTGGACCTGCACAGCTAGCCCCTTCGTGCCAGTTTATACACACAGAGAAGCACAACAGAGGTAGAATGGGCGCACTACAAGATTTGCTGGGCATCCGCTATCCCATCATCCAGGCGGGTATGGTGTGGTGCAGTGGCTGGCGGCTGGCGGCGGCCTCGGCCCAGGCTGGTATCCTGGGGGTGCTGGGGGCTGGCAGCATGACCCCCGATCTGCTTCGCACCCACCTGCACAAGGCCCGCGCTGCCACCGGGGGGCCTGTTGGGGTAAACATCCCTCTGCTCTACAGGCACGTGCCTGCCATCATACAGCTGGTGGAGGAAGAGGCCGTTCCGGTGGTCATCACCTCCGCCGGCAACCCCGCCACCTGGACCCCCCGCCTGAAGGCCGCTGGCTGCCGGGTGCTGCACGTGGTAAGCACCGCCCGCTTTGCCCGCAAGGCTGAGCAGGCAGGTGTAGATGCTGTAATCTGCGAGGGGGTAGAGGCCGGCGGCCACAATGGTCGCGAGGAGCTAACCACCCTGGTGCTGGTGCCCCTGGTGCGTGCAGCGGTGTCCATACCCGTGGTGGCAGCAGGGGGCATAGCCACAGGCGGTGCCATAGCTGCCGCCCTGGCCCTGGGGGCCGACGGGGTGCAGATAGGCACCCGCTTTGCCCTTACCCAGGAGAGCAGCGCCCACCCGGCCTACAAGCAGGCTGCTCTGCACGCCGGGGAGGGAGACACCGCCCTGGCCCTGAAGACACTGGTGCCGGTGCGCATGCTGCGAAACGCCTTTTACCACCAGGTAGCCGCCCTGGAGCAGCAGGGCGCAGGCCCCGATGCCCTGCGCGCCCTGCTGGGCACTGGCCGCAGCCGCCGGGGCATACTGGAGGGAGACCTGGAGGAGGGCGAACTGGAGGTGGGCCAGGTGGCAGCCCAGCTGCACGACCTGCCCAGCCTGAGCCAGTGCCTGCAGCGCCTGCTAGCCGAGTATAGGCAGGCCGTGCACGCGCTGCCCCCACAGCTGTAGGGGCCCGCCCGCAAAAGATTATGCCTATGCGGCACACTTATCTGCCGGACTATGTTAACTTTGGGCGGGTATAGAAGTACCGTACTTATGAAGAAAATTGTTCGAGTTGGATCAATCGAGACGGGCAGTCCGCAGCTGTTTCTCATCTCCGGTCCTTGTGTAATAGAGGACGAAGCCACCATGCGTGCCACGGCCGAGAAGCTGAAGCGGGTGAGCGAGAACCTGCAGATACCTATTATCTACAAAAGCTCTTTTGCCAAGGATAACCGCAGCTCGGTAGACTACTACTACGGCCCGGGCCTGGATGAGGGCCTGAAGCTGCTGCAGCAGATCAAGCAAGACTACGGCTTCCCCATCCTGAGCGACATACACAGCCACGACCAGGCAGCCCCCGCCGCCGAGGTGCTAGATGTGATACAGATACCCGCCTACCTGTGTATGCAGACCAGCCTGGTAGTAGCCGCTGCCAAGACTGGCAAGGTGGTGAACCTGAAGCACGGCCAGTTTCTGGCACCCGACAATATGATAAAGCCAGTAGAGAAGTGCCTGGCCCACGGGAACGATCAACTGATCCTGACCGAACGGGGCTACACCTTTGGCTACAACGACCTGATTGTAGACCCCCGCGCCTTCTACCACCTGAACCGCATGGGCTACCCCGTGGTGTTCGATATTACCCACAGCATACGCAAATACGGCATCCCCAGCAAGGACCCCGCAGGCGGCAGCCGCGAGTTCCTGCCCACCCTGGGCCGCGCCGGGGTGGCCGCGGGCGTAGATGGCCTGTTTATCGAAACCCACCCCGAGCCCACCCGTGCCAAATGCGATGCCGCCAGCCAAATGTGCGTGGATGACCTGGAGGAATTCCTAAAGCCCCTGCTGGACATACACAACACGGTAAACCAACACCGAGATCGTACCCACGCCCGCTAACCCCGAAACCGAACCTGCATGGAACTATACCTCGATTCCGTTAACCCCGAAGAGATCCGCACTGCGGCAGACTGGGGCATCCTGACCGGTGTAACCACCACCCCCACCTTTATGCATCGCCATGGCATTACCAATGTGGATGGCGCAATAGTAGACCTTTCGCACCACGTGCAGCTGCTGCACATAGAGGCGCTGGGAAACACCGCTGCCGACATAGTGGCCGAGGCCGACCGGCAGCTGAAGCTGCCCCTGGCCGAGTCTTGCACCCCCGTTTTCAAAATCCCCGTTTCTAACGAAGGCATAAAGGCCTGCCGCATCCTTACCGACCGCGGCCTGCTCGTTAACGTGCACCTGGTGTATACCCTGAACCAGGCCTACATGGCCATGAATGCCGGTGCCACCTATATATGTCCCCTGGCTGGGCGTATGCACGACCAGGGCCTGGATGCCTTTGCCCTGTATGAGGACTGCGTAGATGCCATAGACCGATATGGCTATGACAGCAAGGTAATGGTGAGCAGTGTGCGCCATGCCGAACACGTGCGCCTGGCCATACGCGCTGGCGCACATGCCGTAACTGCCCCCTGGAACGTGATGCGTGCCCTGTGCAGCAATGTGCTGACCGATGTAGGTACCAGCCAGTTTGAAGAGCATACCCGCCTGATGACCCAGACCGTGGGCAGCATACTGGGGGCTAAAAATCCGCAAGTATCCATCGGCGCTACCCTGCAGGATGCCCTGGTACAGATGACCGAAAGTGGGGTAGGAGCGGTAGCCGTGCTGGATGGCGAAACGCTCAAGGGAATCTTTACGGATGGAGACATCCGCCGCCAGCTAAAGGAAAAGGGCAAGGCCATCCTGGATGCCCGGATGAGCGACTTCTCCTACAGCACACCCATTACCGTACAGCTGAATGCCCTGCTGAATGATGCAGTAGCACACTTCAATACCCATAAGGTGGACAACCTGCTGGTACTGGATGGCGAAAAAACGGTGGGCATTCTGGATATTCAAGACTTTGTACGCGAAGGGCTGATAGGCTAATGCAAACCCTGGAGCAGAGACTATCTCATACCCTGGAGGTGTTTGAGGGGCTGGGGGGCGAGTTTCATACGCCCGTGGGCGAGCTTGCCCGCCGCCTGGCTCAGCTACGGGCCTTGGTGTTCGATTGGGACGGCGTATTCTGCCACGGAGCCAAGGGTGAGGGCGTGCCCAGCACCTACAATGAGGCCGACACCGCCGGTATCAACGCCCTGCGATACGCGCTATTTCGCATGACAGGTCAGGTACCTGCCATCTGCATCGTATCCGGCCAGCAGAACGAGAGTGCCGTACAGCTGGCAGAGCGAGACCGCTACCAGGCCTGCTACTTCCGCATGTCCGACAAGCGCATTGCCGTGCAAGACTTCTGCCAGTGTATGCAGATCGACCCCGGCCAGTGCAGCTTCATGTTCGACGATGCCATAGACCTGAGCGTGGCCCAGCTGGTGGGCATCCGCATGATGGTTTCGCGTAAGGCAGCACCGATCTTCCGCGAGTTTGTGAGCCGTAAAAAGCTGGCAGACTACATGAGCAGCACCCCGGCCTCTGGCCACGCCATACGCGAGTGCATGGAGATGCTACTAAGCCTAAGCGGCGAAGCCGAAAATGTGTTCTTCGACCGACTGGAACACAATGGCAAGTTTCGCGCCTATACCTTTGCACGAAATGGCATGCCCTGGATGGGCCGCTATACCGAAGAAAACGGCATGGTGGTGAAGCTGGCATAGGCCAGCCCACCTGGCGCGCATGCCCCCTACTGCGCAGCCATCCCATTCAGGCTTGTTCGGCCAGGCTCTGCAGCCGCCTCTATGTACTGCCTCCGCTGGGCAGGTCATTACGCAGAGCTTGTCCGATCTGGCCTCTCTCTGCCCAGCTATTCCTGTGTTTAATTAAGGGTGTTCTTTACTGCGGAGAGCGGGTACCCGAGTGCCCTGTGCCAGACGTGTGGATAGAGGATAGCTGAAAATTTATTTACTTATCGTATTGACTTTAATTAACGCTGTTATTATTTTTGTTTTTTACTTCTAACCATCATCCACTTTTATACGCCGTGGGCATAGCAGAAAGAAAAGGCAGGGAGCGGAAGGAGCTGCGGCATCGGATACTTGATGCAGCCATGAAGCTCTTTATAGCCCATGGCATAGAAGAGGTGAGTATTCGAAAGATAGCAGACCTGATTGAATACAGCCCCACCACCATCTACCTGTACTTTAAGGATAAGAATGAGATTTTCTACGACCTGCGCAGCGAGGGCTTCCGGCTGCTGCTGGAGCTGAACAGTACCTATCAAAAACATGCACAGGATTCGCTGGAAAGGCTGCGGTGGTATGGAAAGGCTTACATAGACTTTGCGCTACAAAATCGTCAGTATTACAAGCTGATGTTTATCCTGATGGCACCCATGCGCACCGAGGCTGCCGAGATAGACAAGGACCCCTTTGACTACGCAAAGCAGAGCTGGGAACTGCTGGTGGCTAGCGTACAGGACTGTATAGCCGATGGCTATTTCCACTACGACGACCCCCACGTGGGTGCCTACTACTGGCATAGCCTGGTGCATGGCCTCGTTTCGCTCCACATCCAGGAGCGCGTATCCTGCCCCGAGGAGGTGCTGATGTACTGGATAGAGGCAGCTTTTCAGAAAACAATTGAGGAAATAAAAAATAAATGAATAAAAGACCTGAGAAATAGAGAAATAATTTCTATTTTTCGCCTAAGAATTCACTCCAAATTCAGACGGCTGCTGCCCTCCGCAGTGATTGTTGTTTTTGGATGTATCTCACGCCATCTTTTCTTAATCTTTTACTACTCGTGAAATTATTTTTGATCTTGATCTTATCCGTGGTGGGGCTAGGCTTCGCCCAAGATAATGCCTACACAGGCGCCATTAGTGGCCAAATACTGGATGTAGAGAGTAAAGCACCCTTGGCCTACGCAACGGTGAAGGTGCTGAAGGATACTACCGTAATTGGTGGTGCTTATACCGATGAAGCTGGTCGCTTTGTGGTAGAAGGCATACCCCTGGGCCGCGTAACGCTGGTAGTTGGCTACCTAGGCTATGAGCCTGCGGTACGCCAAAACCTGCTTGTAACCTCGGGCAAGGATCTCATACTGGAGATAGAGATGCAGGAATCGCTCCTCCAGACCGAGGCGGTGCAGATAAAGGGTGTGGCCGACAAGGGCCAGGCGCTAAACACCATGAGCACTGTGTCGGCCCGGACGATGAGTATGGAAGAGGCAAACCGCTATGCAGGTAGCCTGAGCGACCCCTCGCGCATGGCGCAGAACTTTGCTGGTGTTCAGAGTGGTGAGGATAGCCGAAATGATATAATCGTACGCGGCAATGCACCTACTGCTGTGCTATGGCGCCTGGAGGGGGTGGATATTCCTAGCCCCAACCACTTTGGCAGCCAGGGGGCTAACGGAGGCCCCGTGAGCATGCTGAACAATAATACGCTGGCCAATAGCGACTTCTTCACCGGTGCCTTCCCGGCTGAGTACAGCAATGCCAATGCTGCCGCTTTTGATCTAAGGCTACGGAATGGAAACACTCGCAAGCGCGAGAGTATGTTTCAGCTGGGTTTCAACGGGGTGGAGCTTATGAGCGAAGGCCCCTTCAGCAAGAGTGGCAATAGCAGCTACTTGGCCAGCTATCGCTACAGTACGCTGGCGGCGTTTGATGCCATTGGCATCCAGTGGCCCGGTGTGCTGGGTATCCCGTTCTATCAAGATTTTTCCTTCAAGCTGAATTTCAATAAAACTCCCATCGGACGCATATCTGCCTTTGGGGTTATCGGGGCTAGCAGCATTGCCAACCTGGAGAGCGACCTGGATAAATCCGAGTTCGAGTCTGAAGAAGACCTGGATTATCAAGACAACTACAGCTACGCACGTATGGGTGTGGTGGGCATTCAGGATGTTCTTTTCCTGGATGACAAGTCTTTCCTCCAAACCACGGTTGCCTTCTCGCAGCAGAACCGACGCAATACCGAAGACTCGCTCAACCTGAACCAGGATGCCTTCTTCACCGGCCGAGAGGAAGCTACCGAAAACAAGGCTACCCTGGCCATGGTGTACAATCGGAAAATAAACACCCGACATAGCATACGCGGAGGTTTCCTGTTGGATCATATCATGGTTGATTATCTGGACAGTACCTATCTGCAAGACACGCGAACCTGGTATGTGAACCGCGACGTAAATGACCAAACGCAACTCATCCGCCCCTATGTGCAGTGGCAGTGGCGCCTGGGCGAGAAGTGGACAGTAAACACCGGGGTAAACGCCATGATGCTAACTCTGGACAACCAGACAGCCATAGAACCCCGTGCGGGCCTGCGCTACCAGCTGACCCCCAAGTCTAGCCTATCTGCCGCGTACGGCATGCACCACCAGATGCAGCCCCTGCAGATGTACTATTTTGAGAATGCAGAAGGTGTTGCTACAAACAAGGATCTGGACTTTACGCGGAGCCAGCACTACGTACTGGGCTATGACTGGACTCCGCTGAGCAACTTCCGGGTAAAGCTGGAGGGCTACTACCAGTACCTGGACCAGATACCCGTAGACCCCACATCCAGTAGCTTCAGCATGGTGAACTTTGGACTGAACTTCGACGATCTGCCCCGGACAGATAATCTGGTGAATAATGGAACGGGCTCAAACTATGGCTTGGAATTGACCTTGGAGAAATTCCTGAGCAAGGGCTATTACTTCTTGATTACTGGCTCGTTCTACAACAGTGAGTATACCCCCAGCGATGGAAAGACCTACAGCACTGCCTACAACAACAACTACGTGATAAATGCCCTGACGGGTGTAGAGCGGCCGGTAGGTAAGAAGAAAGTGAACACCGTGTTTGCCGACCTGCGGATTAGCACAGCCGGAGGCCGCCGCTATACACCCCTTGACCTCGAGGCGAGCCGCGCACAAAACACTACAGTACTTCAGGACGACAAGGCGTATACCAAGCAAGCACGAGCCTACTTCCGGCCCGATATAAAAGTAGGCTACCGCCTGAATGGTCGCAAGATTAGTCACGAGTTTGGCCTGCAGGTGCTCAACTTTACTGGTACAGAGAACATACAGGACCTTAGTTTCAACAAGCGTACTTTAAACCGTGTAGAACTGCTACAAGTAGGCTTCTTCCCAGTTATTCAGTACAAAGTAAATTTCTGATAGACAGAGGTGGCATAACAGTGTATTTTCCTCGGGGCGAAAGCCTCGAGGATTTTTTTTTGAAAAATCAAAAGCGATGCTTTGTTTTGCACCAATACTCCGGATCTGTTAACTACAGAGACACGCATTAGCCCATAAAGACGTAGAAGTCGTGTATATGTGTGTTGTAATAACCACCCACCACGCTAAATTTCTCCCGCCCTGCAGGGCACTTATTTTTTTGCCCTTTGGTTCACGTTGTTAATAAAATATTATTAGTAAACATTTGTTGGTTATGAAATCATTTCTTATTTTGTTCTTATTCCTGTGCGGGCTAGGCTTCGCCCAGGATAACGCCTACACGGGCACCATCCGGGGGGTGGTGCGAGACGTGGACAGCCAGGCCCCCATGAGCTATGCCACCGTGCAGGTGCTGCAAGACACTACCGTGATAGGTGGGGCCTACACAGATGAGGCAGGCCGATTTGAAGTAACCGGACTGCCAGTAGGCAGGGTAGACCTGGCCGTGGGCTACCTGGGATACGAGACCGTGTATCTAAGAAGCCTACTGGTTACCAGCGGTAAGGATCTGATCCTCAACGTGGAGATGACCGAGGCTTTGTTAAAAACAGAAGCCATCGAGATTAAGGGTGCGGGCAAGGAAGGAACCCTGAACACCATGAGCACCGTATCTGCCCGGACGCTGAACATGGAGGAAGCCAACCGATACGCAGGTAGCTTTGGCGACCCTGCCCGTATGGCTGGCAACCTGGCAGGTGTAGGTTCGGGTGGTGATACCCGAAACGATATTATTGTGCGGGGTAATAGCCCCACCGCCTTGGTATGGAGGCTGGAAGGGGTGGATATACCCAACCCAAACCACTTTAGCAGCCAGGGGGCCAATGGTGGGCCGATCAGCATCCTGAACAATAACCTGCTGGCCAATAGCGACTTCTTCACCGGCGCCTTCCCCGCAGAGTATAGCAATGCCAATGCTGCAGCCTTTGACCTGCGCCTGCGTAATGGAAATACCGCCAAGCGGGAGAGTATGTTTCAGCTGGGCTTCAACGGCTTCGAACTAATGACCGAGGGCCCCCTGGGTAGCAACCAGAATAGTAGCTACATTGCCAGCTATCGCTACAGCACCCTGGCGGCCTTTGACGCCATTGGCATTCAGTGGCCCGGCGTATCAGGTATACCTCGCTTTCAGGATTTCTCTTTTAAGCTAAACTTTAACAAAACGCCCATTGGTCGGCTTACCTTCTTCGGTGTTGGCGGCATTAGTGGCATCGAGAGCCTGGAGAGCGACCTGGATAAAGAGGACTATCTGGATACAGATAATGAAGTGCAGGGCGGCGACTTTCGGGGCGACCAGCGCATGGGGGTAGTAGGCGCGCAGAACACGCTGTTCCTGGACAGCAAATCGTACCTACAGACTACGGTAGCTTTCTCGCACGTATACCGCAATACCGAGCAGGACTCACTAGCCCCCCTGGATAACAAGCTGATTTTCCCTGACTACCGCGAGGAAGCCACCGAAAATAAGGCTACCCTGGCCATGGTATACAACCGGAAGCTGAATGCACGGCATAACCTGCGCACGGGCTTCTTCCTGGATCAATACATGGTAGACTATGTGGATAGCATCCGCCTGCATGACATTGGGATCTGGTACACCAACCGAGACCTGACAGACCAAACTACACTCATCCGCCCCTACGCCCAGTGGCAGTGGAAGATAAACGAAGCCCTGACCCTAAATGCGGGTGTGAACGGCATGCTACTCACCCTGGATAACCAGACGGCAGTAGAGCCCCGTGTTGGTCTGAAATACGCGCTCAGTAAGACGCAGAGCGTATCTGCTGCTTACGGTATACACCACCAGCTGCAGCCGCTCTTGTCGTACTACTACCAGGACGAAGAGGGACGGAAAACCAATGAAGATCTGGACTTCTCTCGCAGCCAGCACTATGTGGTGGGCTACGACTGGACTCCTCTGCCCAACTATCGGGTAAAGGTAGAAACCTACTATCAGTACCTGGATCAGCTGGCGATAGACCCCGTGGCCTCCAGCTTCAGCATGATCAACTTTGGCCTGAACTTTGGCGATGTACCCCGGAAAAGCAATCTGGTAAACGAGGGCACGGCCGAAACCTATGGCCTGGAGCTAACCATCGAGCGTTTTCTCAACAAGGGTTTCTACTTCCTGGCTACCGGTTCGGTATTCAACAGCGAGTATAAGCCAAGCGATGGCAAGTATCGGAGTACGGCTTTCAACAGCAACTATGTGGCCAACCTGCTGGCCGGTATAGAGCGCCCCGTAGGTGCGCGCCAGAAAAACACCGTGTTTGCTGACCTGAAGATTGCAATAGCCGGTGGCATCCGCTATACACCCGTGGACATAGCAGCGAGCCGTGCTGCGGGCACCGAGATCCTGAAGGAAGACGAGGCATATACCAAAAAGACCGATCCCTACTTCCGCCCCGATATCAAGTTTGGCTACCGACTGAATGCCAAAACTACCAGCCACGAGTTTGCGCTACAAATCCAGAATTTCATCAACTACGAAAACGTACAGCAGCTGGCGTATGACCGGCGCACAGGAAACCAGTTTGAAACGCTACAGATCGGGTTCTTCCCGGTAGTACAGTACAGGTTCAACTTCTAGGAACCGTCACCGAGCAAGCGCTTCACTTCGCGCTAAGAATTGGGAGTTTAGTAGTAAGTGGCCTGGCCCGCACATGCGGGCCAGGCTTTTTTTATATGTATTGGGTGGTGATATCTATCCTATATATCCCTACGCTGTAAAAGCCTGTAGCAAAGAAAAATAAACAAAACATTGTAGCCCGACGCTACCAGTACGCCGCGCAGGTAGCTGGGCCGGAACATGAGCTTTGCGAATCCGTTCAAGGCCTCCTGTGTACCTGCTAGTGTACCCGTAGGCTCCTGTGCCAGCAGCTCGTCCATGCCGGGGATGTGCACCAGATCTTTCAGGTTGCTGGCCGGCAGGAACACAGCCACATCTGCGGGCAGGATAGCGTAGTATAGCAAAAATCCATCGAGCAGATACCACCAAGCCCCAAAGAGCAGGATGGCAAGGCCAGTTTTGCGCAGCCAAACAGCAAAGAAGAACGCCATAACCAGGGTAGAAAACAGCTGCAACGCGTATAGCCCCATGTAGGGCAGCCCCAGCGGGAAGCTAGCCCGATGGGGCATATTTAGCTCCTGATATACACCCATTAGGGCCACAAGTAGCGTAGTGGCCAGGGTGAGTAGCCCAATCATGAGCAGCTTGCCCAGCAGGGCCTCGCGGCGCTGAAGGCCGTCTATAAAACTCTGCCGCCAGGTACGATATCCATACTCATTGCATGTATATAGAATGACCGCATAGCTGAGAAAAACGTTGAAGAAGCCGGCAAAATAGGCAATAGCATTCCAGGCTATGTTTGTGCGAAAATTACCCTGAACCGAATCTGGGATCAACTCCCATATGCTATTGAATATCTGATCGCTGAAGGCGATGGTACACAGCACAAACAAGCCTGCATACAGCGTCAGCATCACATTGAAGGCTCGATAGGGGAAGAGCTTCTTGCGCTCTATTCTTAGCAAGTGGTTCAGGTAGACGAGGTTGTTCATGCGGCTTAGTCCGTTATTTCCAGAAATTTCGATTCTAGGCTACGCTTTTGCGCTGCAAACCGGGTGAGAAGGATGCCAGCTTCGTACAGCTGCCTATTCAGGTCTGCCTTGCTAAGCCCTTCCCGTAGTACTACGGTTACTATTTCACTCGTGGCTTTCAGGATATCAAGTTGTGGCAGGCTGCGCAGCCTAGCTAGTAGCAGCGGCATATCGTCGGCAGAAATCTCGATGGTCTCGGCCCCGGATACAAGCTCGGACATACTACCAGCAGCCAGTAGCTCGCCCTTTTTCAGCACGGCAATGTGGGTGCACACCTTTTCCACCTCATCCATCATGTGGCTGGCCAACAGGATGGTTTTGCCGGCCTGTGCCTGCTGGCGTATCAGGTCTCGCACCTCGGCTATCCCCTTGGGGTCCAGTCCGTTGGTGGGCTCATCCAGCACCAGCACCTCGGGGTCGCCCAGCAGGGTGCTGGCTAGGGCCAGCCGCTGCTTCATGCCCAGGCTATAGGTCTTGAACTTGCTGTGCTGCCGGTCTGCCAGTCCTGCTAGCTCCAGCACCCGGTCTATGTCTGCATACGATACCTGCTTTATCTCGGCCACGATCTCCAGGTTCTTTCGGCCCGTTAGATAGGGGTAGAAATTAGGGGTTTCTAGCAGGGAGCCCATGCGCTTGCGTATTTCGGCCGTTTCCGGCTCGGCCGCAGCGGAGGGGCCCGCCATGCCGCCCAGGTGCCAGCTGTAGCTGCCAGCCGTGGGCCGTATTACCCCCAGTACCATGCCCAGGGTGGTGGTCTTGCCACTGCCATTGGGCCCTAGTATGCCGTATACACTGCCTTTGGGTACCGAAAAGTGAATGCCACGTACGGCGTGCACCCGTGGGTAATGCTTCTCCAGGCCCGAGATTTCCAGTACATTCATCTGCTTCATTATCGATTCGTATGCTCCTTTTCTGTAGGGGGTATGCCGCCTGCAATATGCTCGGTAACTGGCCCTAATACAATGCAGTCGATACTTTTTTTCGCCTCTCCCGGGCTATGGTGCTCGCTGAGGCGATACACGGCCTGCGCCCTGCCTGCAGCTGCCGGGGGGGGCGGGCATAGCAGCAGTACAACCTGCTGATAGCTTGATTCCTCCACCAGGCGCCCCAAACGATAGAGCTGGTGATACAGCCCTGCGCCAGGTTCCTGGGCAAAACAAGCCATCAGCTGGTGGCCCTGTGTGTATGCCGCATATGCCTGGGGGAAGGGCCCCGGTGCAAAGCCCGCCAGCTGCCAGTTGGGCTGTACAAGCTGCACAAGGGGTGCGAGTGTGGTAAGATCCATGCTTATTCGGATAACAGCGGCAGTGCCTGGGCCAGGTCGTCTTGCAGGCAGTCCAGGCTTTCCAGGCCAATATAGAAACGGATGAGGTTGAGTGGCAGGGGCGGATCGGGCAGTGTGGGATCAAAGAGGGCGATGGCGGGTAGCACCAGGCTCTCGTGCCCGCCCCAGCTGACTGCCAGGGTAAAGCGCTGTAGCTGGTCGGCAAAGGCCTCTATCCGGGCGGGGTCTTGCGTGTGGCAGTATACGCTGAAGAGGCCCGCGGGCTGCTGCATCTGCTGCAGGGCCAGTGCATGCTGGGGGTGGCTGGGGTGGAAGGGGTACAGGACTTGCGCAATCTGTGGCTGCTGGCTCAGCCACTCTACCAGCCGGGGGGTGGTGTGGGCTATCTGTTGCATGCGCAGGGGCAGGGTGCGCAGGCCCCGCAGGATCAGCCAGGCATCCATGGGGGCTATTATCTGGCCCAGTAGCAGGTATACTTCATGAAAAATGCGCTCCATCTCGGTGGCTGCACCACTCAGCACCCCGCACACCACGTCGCTGTGGCCATTGTGGTATTTGGTGCCGCTATAGGCCACAAAGTCTACCCCCCAGCTGAGCGGACTGGGGTTTAGGGGGCCCGCATAGGTGTTGTCCAGCACGGTTATGATCGAGCGCCGGCGGGCCTCGCGGGCTATCTCGGCCACCGGCTGTAGCTCCATAAAGAAGCTGGTGGGGCTCTCCAGCATGATCAGCCGGGTATTGGGCTTCAGTCGTGCCTCAAAGTTTGCCCAGCTTCGGCCATCCACCTCTTCGGTATCCACCCCAAATTTTGGGAGCCACTGCTGCATCAGCTGGCGCGTCCAGCCATAGGCCTGGCGGATGTAGAGCACATGGTCGCCAGCCTGCACCTGGCTCAGCACGGCTGCACTAATGGCCGCCACCCCGCTGCTGAAGCAGAGCGCGGCCTCGGCTTCGTCCAGCGCGGCCAGCTTCTCGTTCAGGATGCGGGCTGTAGGGTTCATCCCCCGTGTGTACAGCGGCCTGCGATACTCATCCGCCAGCATGGCCCGCATACCCGCTACCGTGGGGGCTGCAAAATTGCTGGTCTGTATAACCGGCGGGGCTACGGCACCATAGTAGTCGGCCCGCTGCTCAGCCAGGTGGTTTAGCACATAGGATAGATCCATAGCACCAAAGTACACAAACTATGTATGTGTGCTGGCTGGCTGGCAGCCGCAGTATCCGTATCTTTTCGGCATGCGCAGGATCGTTATGCCCTGGCTCTATCGGAAGGGGCTGGATGTGCCGTTTATTCTTCTTCCGCCTTTTTTCATTACCCTGTGGGTGCTGGCTTTGCCGGGCTTCTTCCACGCTGGCCCCATGCCGCCCTGGTTCTGGCTGCTGTTTGTAGTGGGCATAGACGTGGCCCATGTGTACAGCACCCTGTATCGCACCTACCTGGACCGCAGGGCCCTTGGGCGCAGGCGGCTGCTGTTTGTGCTGGTGCCGCCACTGGCCTGGCTGGGGGGTATGCTGCTGTACAGTGCGGGGGTCATGGTGTTTTGGCGCGTGCTAGCCTACCTGGCGGTTTTCCATTTTGTGCGCCAGCAGTATGGGTTTTACCGCCTGTATGCCCGGGCCGAGCACAGCACGCCCTGGGGCCGCAGGCTAGAAGCGGCCACCATCTATATGACCACCCTGTACCCCCTGCTGTACTGGCATAGCCACCTGCCCCGGCCTTTCAGCTGGTTTATGGAGGGCGATTTTATTCGGCTGCCCCTGTGGGTGGGGCTGTTGGCGGGCTGGGTGTACCTGGGGCTGCTGCTGCTGTATGGCCTCCGGCTGGTGCGCCGCATGCGCCAGGGCATCCCGCTGAATGTGCCCCGAGAGCTGGTGCTACTGGGCACTGCCCTCAGCTGGTATGTGGGCATCGTGTGGGCGCAGGGCGATATGGCCTTTACGGCCATCAATGTAGTGAGCCATGGCATCCCCTACATGGCCCTCATCTGGGCCTATGGGCGCAGGCAGGGCCAGGGGTACCAGCAGCCCCCGGCCTATTGGTTCCGGTACCGTGCCCTGCCTGTTTTTCTGCTGCTGCTGCTGTTACTAGCCTATGCGGAGGAAGTACTATGGGATGGCCTGGTGTGGCGCGATCATCCCGGCCTGTTTAGCTGGATAGGCACCCTGCCCCAGCTGACCAACCCGGTACTGCTGGGCCTGCTGGTGCCCCTGCTGGCAGTGCCCCAGGCCACCCACTACCTGCTGGATGGCTTTATCTGGCGGCGAGGTACCGCAGAATAGTGTACCGAAAGGAGCACATCAGCTGAACACCCATTTTTTCCTAGGGGCTTGACTAGCAGGTTTTCTTAGAAGTTGTTATTTTTTCTATAAAAAACTCCTCTGTTGGTGATGCCTGGCGTGTGGAAATGGTGGAAAAGGCTCGCCAATCAATAATTTCAAGAAGAGCCTTTTCCACATTTCCACCA
>JAJTIE010000047.1 GCA_021300195.1 Bacteroidota bacterium
CGCTTCGCTAAACTCACTACTTCAATGGATTCAGTCGCAAATTATGACTCCGCTGCCTGATTCCACCCGCCGTAGCGCCGATTAGGGAGTGCAAATATGCAGCATCTATCCCTCTCCTGTCAAGTACCTAACACAAAAAAAATCAAAATTCTAATGAAATAGGCCTAAATCAAGCCTGGAAGGCTATTTTTAAGCTCTTTGCAAAGACATCGATCGTAATCGATGGCTCTCCCAGATCTTGCCAAGTGGCTTGATGGTCGGGTTGCTCTTCAAACCGATCAAGCGCATGGAGCAGTTCATACATATAGCGCATTTTACGCGAAACCAGACCTAGCAGGGCCAACAGCTGAAGCGGCACTCGCTTTACTTTGATAGATTTTCCAGATAAACCTTTGGAATAGTTTTTGGCAAAAATCTGAAGGGCCTCATCTACCCTGAGTTTCTGTGGGCCTTGCACCGTATAAGTCTTGTGAGTGGTCGGGGTAGACATGCGTATCGCCGCTTCAACCTGTCGTGCATAATCTTCGGCTGCTATCCAGTAGGTAGGGAAGGGTAGCCGGCCTGCTAGTGTAATTGTATCTTTTTTAAGGAAACGAAATGGAATGGTTTCCATAAAGGTACTTCCATAGAAGATCGTATATCCCAGGCCCGAATTTTTTATAGCCGCAACCGCCTGCTCCTTAAGGCTGGCCACCCACCAGGCAGAACCATCTTTTCTAAGTTGCCGCTGAATAAGGGAGCTTAGGTAGCAGATATGCGACACCCCTATTTTCTTGGCTGCCGCCAAAATGTTATTCAGGCCCTCTCTCTCTGGCTGGAAGTCAGTAAGCCTGCTGCTCGGATCGACAGACAGGTTTAGGTACAGATAGGCACCCGGTAGTAGGGCCGCAGCAATACTATCCGGACTGGCAAGTTCCAGGTGTATCCATTTTACTTCCTCTGGCAACCAATCGGGTCGTTTTCGGCTACCTAGGGTTACGGAAAACTGCGGATTTTGAGCGAGCTGTAGCACTACCGGCTTACCGAGCATGCCCGTTCCGCCAATAACCAGGATGTTCTTCTTCATAGGGTAATTACTTTTCGACAAATTACCCGATCAAAAAGCGGCTAAGCATTCACTTTGGTTAACTTTTGTAGTCGGCCATCCTTTTTCGGATCCGGCTGAGGCTTTGCGGTGTAATGCCCAGGTAGGAAGCCACCAGATATTGTGGCAGTTCGTGGATAACACGCGGGCGTTCCTTTTGCAACTGCAAATACCGCTGATGGGGGCTAAGCTGCAAAAAGGAATGTATCCGGCGATGAGAATGGCAATACGCGTTCTGAACCGCTAAACTTAGGAATCTTTCAAAGCGGTGAAGTTCCTTGCAAAGTTTTTGCACTGACTCGAAGCTTAGGCACTGCAGTCTGGTGGGTTCTATTGCCTCCAGAAAATCCACACTGGGTTCGCGGGTGAGAAAGCTCGCTAAGGCTGCACCCATATTTCCATCGAAAAAAAAGTTGTCGGAAGCGATTGTTCCAGCACGCAGTGTGTACCTATGCACGATCCCTTCCTCTACAAAAAAAATGTCCTGTGCCACAGCTCCTTGGGTCAGGATGTGGTCACCTTTACTGTACGCTCGCAAATAAAAATGCTCGGAGACCAGCGCCCACTCAGCGTCCTCAAAGTGCACCCACTTTTCAATACAGCTCCGTATGTTATCCAGATTCAAAGTTTTGGCAGAGGATATGTGAATCAGAAAAAGCCTCTGGCGGCGTGAAAAACAGGCTTTATCACCAGCTTTCCGGCTTCATCCAGGTAGCCCCAGCTGCCCCGGCCTACCAGCCCCTGCACCTCGCCCTGCAGCTCGGTGTCATCCTCGGGGGTGTGTACAGAGAGGGCACAGCGATTATACGTCCACTGCAGGGGGCTGGGCTGCCAGGTGTGGCAGGCCAGGGGCAGGATGGTTACCCTACCTGCCGCTATCCATACCCAGCGGCGTGTGCGCACCCCACGCACCAGCTCATCGTAGGCATATCCGTAGCGGCTGGCCGAGAACGCTGCTAGTGGTGTGGAGGCCCTGTAGCCGGGCGCATGCAGGGGCGTAGCCCTGGCAAGTGTGCTATCCAGCCAGAAGAGCTGACCGGAGCGGAGCCCGATGTATCCATCCTTGAGCGCATACAGGGTATCGTAGCTGGGCTTGAGCAATCCGTGTGCGTCCTGATCCACAATGCCCCAGGCAGGCCTGTGCCGGTGGCGCAGCAGGTATCGGTGCGGGTTGGGGGTAGGCAGTATGGCTTGGCCACGATGTTTATCAAGTAGCCTTTGTGGTATAGCCGGCGGCTGTGGCCGGGGCTGCCCGCTGCGGGTGTGTAGCAGCAGGGCCTGGCTGGCAGTGGCAGAGTCGGCATAGGTCTGGCTATAGTCGCCCCATGTGTTCAGCAGATACCATAGGCTGTCTTTTCGGGCCAGGGCCAGGCCGCCCCGAAAGTCGTAGGCAGCATCGTACACCCAGGGTACCACTACCATGCCTCGCTTATCCAGGTAGCCCCACTTGCCGCTGGAGAAGCGTACGGCGGCAAGCCCCTCGCTAAAGTCTCGGGCGGCCAGTAGCCAGGGAGGCTGAACCAAGGCCCCATTGGTGTCTATATAGCCCCATCGGTAGTGGATTTTGACAGCGGCCAGCGGCTGATCCCAGCGGAGGGCGCGTGCACTGGTATCCCTGAGTGGCAGTGGTGCCTGGGGCTGTGCATAGCCTGTGCTTGTTAGCACCACAAACAAGCAGCTAGCCAGCAGCCCGATGACACGTATTAACGTGGTACGCATACGCCAATATACACCCGCCGCGCCATTGATGCAGCGGGGCCAAGCTAAAAATCCGCATAGTGTATCACAGAATGTATTGACAAAACATTAAGTGTATCTACTATGTTGATATACAACTAGTAAAGAAACGCCATATGGACTATTACTTCAGGATAGCAAGATCCTCGTTATCCTGGTTTTGCAGTCCCCCCACTATGCAGTAGCCGCCACCTGCCTTCCGCCTGCGGCGGGCAGTGTCTCGCAGGTGCAGCCAGCCGCCGGTGCCCAGGCGCAGCCGGAAGCAGGTAAGCACCGATCTGTTTTGGGTAAGAAGCAGGTAGCGCTCAGCTATCAGGTCCAGGTCATCCGGATGGATGTACGCGTGCCAGCCCTGCCGGCTCAGGCTTTGCGGGTCTGGCTGTCCGGTCCAGTGGGCAAGGCGGAGTAGGAAGAGGGGCATGTACTCATCCAGGCCACCCATTACGTCATCCCGATAGTCTACATCGCAGTGCATACGGGTTATGTACTCGTAGTGCGCATGCTGCTTTAGCAGGTCGCGCTCGCCCTGGTGCTGCTGGGTAATATCCCGGAATATGCCCTGGGTGCCTATTAGCTTGCCCCCCGCATCATAGAGTGGGCTCTTGGTAATATACAGGTAGCCTGTGTTTCCATCCGATCGCAGGTAGGTTTCGGTCAGCTCCAGTACCTGCTCAGTACTCAGCACATACTGGTCATCCCGATCATATTTCTGCGCCAGTTCAACCGGAACAAGATCGAAGTCAGTCTTTCCCAAGAAGCTGTCACTCAGCACACTGCTATCGGTTCCATTGCCCTCGTGGATGAAAATATATCGTCCAGTCAGATCCTTATGGTAAATATTGACGGGCATGCGTGCCAGCACCGCTTTGAAGGAGTAGTCATTCATCTCCAGCTCGGTCTTGTTAAGCAGCATTTCTTCCATTTCGTGCACCAGCTTATCTATCCGGCGCTTCAGGAGCAGATTTTGGGCAATCAGCTCGTCGCGCTCTTGCTCCTCGTGCGGAAATCGGTGCCCGCCTCGTACTACGCTTGTCTGGCTCATTGGTATGTGTAACTCAGGTTATCTTTTGTAAAAAACGCGGTAAAAAGGGAATATATCGTTTGTAAAGGCAAAAAAACCTTGCTCTTCATTCACTCCCGCTAAATATACAGCACGGTGGTGAATACGCAAAAGCCCGAGTGGCTGCATCTACATGCCCGATGCAAAACAGAAGAGACTCAGGCAAGCCCATGCAGCCGTCTGTGGGGGTATAGGGCCGCCTGCAGGCCAGGGGGAACACCCGTACTACACGATAGCAAAAGCAGGCCTACCAGGCCCAGCTTTTCCATTCATCGCCCAGGTCGGGGTTTGCCAGTACGACCGGGTTCTGGGGCTTATTGAAAAGCAGTAGGGCATGCAGGCTTACCTCGCTCTGCAGGCGGGTGGCTAGCTCGCCCAGCGACAGGGGCTGCTTTTCGTACAGCAGCGTCATCAGGAAGTAGCTGAACAGGCCGTGCCGGGCCAGGTGATAGGGATAGGCGGGTTCGTCGTCGCTACTGGCCGAGAAGATAACCGCATTACCGGTCATCGCTATCGGCTTGGGCCGGATAACCACCCCCCGTGTGGCCAGTACACTGCTGCCGCCCCCCCTACCCTGGCCCGTAAAGCAGGCATCCAGGAAGAGGAGGAGTCGAGCGGGCTTCGCATCACTTAGCTTCTGCACCACCTGGCTTACGGATACGGCCTGCTCGGCGGTATAGGCGTTTACATCTACTGGCAGCAGCCAGGCCTCCTGGCTATCCTCGCGGGGTATGCCATGGCCGGCATAGTAGAAGATGAGCTCGGCATCGGGGCCATAGTTCTGTGCCAGCAGCGCCAGTTTGGTCAGCTCATTCTGCATCTGGGCGGCCGTAGCATTGTTCAGCAGCAGCAGGTTGGCCTTGGGCACACCCAGGCGCTTTTCGCAGTACTCGGCAAAGAGTAGGCCGTCGGCCGTGGCATAGGCCACGTCTGTAGCAGCGGCCTGCTGGCTGTGGTAGGATTCGTTGGCAATGATGAGGGCAAAACGCTGAGGCTGGGGCGATATGCGGGGTATGCCCTGTGCAATGTCTACCGTAGGGGCATAGCGGTCTGTTTTCAGGCTCAGATACTCGGTATTGGCCTGCAGGATGCCCAGGTGTGCAATGCCCCAGATGCGCGCGGTGTAGTCTTGGCTAGCCGTGGCTACCAGCTGGCTATTGGGGCTGAAGCAGGCGTGCCATTGCGAGGCCTGATGGCCCTGTAGGGTCTGTACAGGCTTTAGTATCTCGGCATCCCACAGCATGGCGTGGCCATCTCGGCCCGCACTCAGGATAAAGCGTCCGTCGGAGCTGAAGGCCAGGCTACGCACCCCCTGTGGATGTGTGCTGTCAAACAGCTGGCTGCTACCCGCCTCGCGCCAGAGGCGCAGTTCGCCATTCAGGTCGCCGGTTACAATTCGTTTCCCATCCGGAGACACGGCCAGGCCCCGCACGGTCTGCCGGTGGGCCTGCATAAGCCGCAGCTGCCCACCCGAGGCGAGTGCCCACTGCCGGGCCATGCCGTCGGCACCGGCTGTATAGAGGGTGCTACCGTCGGGGCCAAAGGCCACGGCGTACGCACCCCCCCGGTGTGCCCGGAATGTTTGCTGCCAGTTTTCGCTGATATCAAACAGCTGCACACTGCCGTCCAGGCTGGCAGTGGCCACCTGTGTGCCCTGTGGCCCAAAGGCAACGGCCTCTATAGACTGCTGGTGGGCCTTGTACACTTTCAGGCTCTGTCCCTTCAGGCTGTACAGATCTTCGCCCCGGCTTACATCCCAGATATACAGGCTACCCTCGCTATCCCCACTGGCCAGCAGGTTTCCATCTTTGTTAAACGCTACGGCATTCACACTGGCGGTGTGCCCCTCCAGGGTGCGCACCAGCGAGCCTGTGGCTACCTCCCACAGCCGCAGGGTACGGTCGCTGCTGGCAGTGGCCAGCAGCTTGCTGTCGGGGCTAAAGGCCACTGCATTCACATCCAACCCATGGCCCCGCAGCGTTCGGTAGCGCTGTGCCTGCGCTACTGTGCATAAGGAGACGAGCAAGAGCCAAATGCAAAGTGAGCAGCGCGGAGATAATATGGAGAAGAGGTTGATCATCAGCGCGCTATGCTTATATCCATAACCTGTACCTGATAGCCCTGCATGCTCTGGCCCAGTATCAGCCACGCCTGAAACTGCTGGCTATCCAGCCTGCGGGGATAGCGGTAGCCCTGCAGGGGGTTATCCAGCTGCTTACTCACCGTGCGGCTTTCCTCCAGCAGGGGGCGTACCTGCGGCTGGGTGCTGAAGACAATGTACAGCCGCTCATAGGAGACGGTTTCGTCTGTATAGAGCTGCAGCTCGTCTTCGGCATAGGCGGGCTGGTCAAAGTAATTGTGCTGCGGGTGCGAGGAGAAAAAGACATAGGCCCGCTCTGCCTCTATGGGCATACCACTTTCCATGCCCTTGGGCATCTGCACATAGGGCAGCAGGCACTGGGCCTGCTGCTGGTTGTCTAGCCACACACTCAGGTAGCCTGCCTGTGGGCTGCGGAAGTGGAGGAAGAAGCGATCGGCGTGCTGAAAGTCCAGGGTAGCACAGGGCTGCTCTTGGGGCTGTGCCCCCTCCAGGCAGCGCAGGGGCTGTGCGCGAAACTGAACCTGGGGCTGGCGGATCTCGCTGGCCAGGCCCTCCACCCGGCACCGTATTCGGTATTCGGTACGGGTTTTTCGGCCTGGCCGCTCGTGCAGGCGGCCTTTGGCATCTAGGTACAGGGTGTCTACCTGCGTGTGCTCGTGGGTGGTCTTCAGCCAGTTTCCTTTCACGTAGGTATTGGCAATGCTGGTAAAGCGGGTATAGGTGCGTGCCCGCTGCCCGCTGGAGCGATTTTCTACTGTGGTAGCATTGCTCTGCAGCACCAGGGCCCCGTATGCCTTTTCCAGGGCCTGTATGCGGGCCAGGTCTCGGGCTTGGGCGCGGGCCGAATCTATCTGTGCCCACTGGTATACCACCTGTTCGGCCTCGCCCGCCACCTCCTGCACCTGGGTGGGGTCATATCCCGGGGGCGTAGGCACCTGCGCACCAGCCCCGGCCAGGCCGCCAGCCACCAGGTAGGCCAGGCACAAGACTAGGGGGGTGTGGATACGCTTCATGGTGCCAATCGTTTTCCAGCTATGCTCAACTGTGGAGACTTACTCCTTAGCCTCCTTTTCGTCCAGGCCCATCAGCTTGTCCAGCTTGCCGTGCAGGTCGCCCAGCTCCTCTTCCAGCTTCATGCGAACAGAGTTTTTGGCTTGGTAGAGGGCTTTTTCGCGGTTGTACAGCAGCTTGATGTTCACCTCCACGTTCTTGTTTTTCAGCACGCGGTGGATCTTGAAGCTGGGATCCACGTTTTCCAGCCGCACGGCTATCACATTTTTGGCCGCGGTCAGCACCTTGGTTACCGAGGCCGCTTCCTCGGCATTCAGCTGCATGTTTCCTATGTTGGCCTGCACCAGGGCGCGTATCTGGGTTTCCAGCTGGCCAGCCAGGTTCAGTTTGGCTATTTCCAGGGCTTGCATTTCGGCTGCGGTACGGGTTTCGGCCACCGCGTTTCCGTCGCTACTCAGGTACACCAGGCTGCCCTCATCGTCGCGCTCCAGCAGCTTGTACCAGGTGTACTCCAGCATTTTGTCCATGGCCAGGCTGCCGGGGGCTACCACATAGCCTTGTTTCTGAAAGGCGCGTGCCTCCCTGCGTGCCTCTTTTATGGCTTTCTTTTTGATGTCCTTCTGCAGGTCTTTGCGTTGCCGCTTATCCAGCTGTGCGCTGGCGGGAGCCACCAGCACAGCGGCCAGCAGCAGGAGGAGGAGAGATTGGGGGAATATCGCTTTCATACAACTTAGATTTATGAGGTAAGGAACAAATTTCATGCCAACCACTTGCCTATCCTGGCAGAAAAAAACACACCGCCGGGCACAAGGCTAAGTGCTATACACAGTAAACGCGACTGGGGCCCATAAATGTTGCCAGCCGGACACAGCGCGGGTAGCTATGTGAATAAAAAAAGGTCGGCACGCCACCTGATGATCAGATGGGGTGCCGACACCTGGGCGTACAGAAAACCGTACACGTACTGTAGCCTGTTCGTGCCTATTCCACCCGGAAACTGAGGCCGGTGTGCATATACAGCCCCATAGGCTGCCGGCTGTGCTGCCGGTGGAAGAGCAACAGGGACTGCAGATCGGCCAGCGATAGGCCAGAGAGCCGTGTCCACAGTGCCTGGGTGCCCCCCAGGCCAGCCAGTAGTTTTTCGATCGGGTTTTCAATTTTTGGGTACTCCACCAGCTGGTAGTCATCGCCCAGGCCAGCTACTTTTTGGGCATAGGCCAGGGCCTCGGGCAGGCCACCCAGCTGGTCTACCAGCTTCAGCTTCAGGGCCTCGGTACCGCTGTAGATGCGGCCACGTGCTAGCTGGTCCACCTCCTGGCGGCTCTTGTAGCCCCTACCCTGCTGCACCACAGCCAGAAACTCCTCATAGGTAGTATCCACCAGCTGCTGTATGCGCTGTGCCTCCAGGGGGCTAAGGGCGCGCATGGGGTTTCCGGCATCGGCATAGGGGGTATGGGTTCCGGTTACGCGGTCGAAGGTGAAGCCCAGCTTATGGTCCAGCATCGGCCCCAGGTTGGCCCACATGCCGAATACGCCAATGCTGCCGGTAACGGTAGTAGGCTCGCAGAAGATGCGGGTGGCCCCGGCGCTGATGTAGTAGCCCCCACTGGCAGCCACATCGCCAAAGCTGGCCACCACGGGTTTTTCCTTGCGGAGCAGGGCCACCTCGCGGGCAATCACGTCGCTGGCCAGTGCGCTGCCGCCGGGGCTGTTTACGCGCAGCACCACGGCCTTCACGGCATCGTTGGCCCGCAGCTGGCGCAGTAGCTGGATCATGCCTGCACTGCCTATGTTTTCTTCGTCGTTCTCGCCACCGTCTATGGCCCCGTTTGCATACACAATGGCAATCCGGGCATCATCATTGTCCTCTGCCTCGCTTTCCGATTCACTCTCTTCCTCCTGGTCGCAGTTACAGTCTTCGTCTTTACTAGCGCGGTGGTAATCGGCCAGGCTTATCTGCCTCACGCCCCCCTTCTTGTCTGCTTTCACGCCTTTCTTTTTCAGGCGAGCAATTACCTGATCGATGTAAGCCAAGTCATCCACCATTCCGGCAGCCCTGGCTGTTTGGGCATGGTTTACGGCCAGCTCTGCAGCCAGGCGGTTCAGCTCGTCCACCTTCATTTTCCGGCTCTGGGCTATGCCGGCCAGCATGTGGTTCCACGCGTCGTCTATGTAGGCACTCAGCTGCTGGCGGGCAGGCTCGCTCAGGTCTTTGCGGGTAAACATTTCGCCCGCACTCTTGTACTCGCCTACCTTGAAGAGCTGGGGCTGAATCTCCAGCTTATCCAGCGTACCTTTTACGAACATGGGTACGGAGGCCAGGCCGTTCCACTCCATGTAGCCCGTGGGCGAGAGGTAGATGCTATCGGCCACCGAGGCCAGGTAGTAGTCGCGCTCGCTGTACATCTCGGCATAGGCATACACAAACTTTTTGCTCTTCTTGAAGTCGAGCAGTGCCTTGCGGATTTGCTCAGCATGGCCCAGGCCATACATACCCAGCTCGGGATACAGCAGTACGCCCTTGATGCGATCATCCTTCCTGGCAGCCTTCAGTGCCCACAGGATCTGGTTGAGCCCCACGGTTTCTTCGTCCTGGCCCATTAGGGCAGTCAGGGGGTTCTCCGAGCTGCGCTCCACCACCTGCCGGTCCAGCTTCAGCACCAGCACGCTGCCCGCATGCACATCCGGTTTGTTTTCCTCGGTAAATTCTTCAATAAGGCCACCTACGATACCGATGGTGATCAGCAACACGATGAGCCCCCCCAGCACCACGGCAATGAAGGAGGTGAGTAAATTTCGAAAGAATGCTTTCATAGAATTTATGTGTTAGATACAGGAGCAAGTTAGGCTAAAGCGGCGGTCGTGTGGGCATAAAATGGATGAGCGGCGCTAGGCGCTTTCGTGTGGCAGATACACGGCCTCGGCTAGCTGGGCGGGGTCGAATAGCAGGCTGGCTACCTGCTGCAGCGTGGTGGCCTCCACGGCTCGGATGCGCTCGATGGCCTGTGGCAGGGTCAGCAGCTCGCGTCCATCCATCCAGTCGTGCGCCAGGGCCATCATGCGGGCGCTGCCACTCTCCCAGCTGATGGCCAGGGTGCCGGCAAACTGCTTTTTGATGGCTGCCAGGCGCGCCGGGCTCAGGGGCTTCAGCATCAGCAGGTCTAGCTCGCGGCGGATGATGCGGCGCAGGCGGGGCAGGTTTTCGGCATCCAGTGCGGCATACACGCCCCATATACCTGCATCCTGGTAGGGGGTGTAGTAGCTGTAGGCGTTGTAGCTTAGGCCGTGCCGCTCGCGCACGCTCAGGTTCAGGCGGCTGTTCATGGCACTGCCGCCCAGGTAGTTGTTCAGCAGCAGCCAGGGCAGGTAGTGGGGGTGGGCTAGCGAGAGGGCCCGCCCGCCCACCAGGTAGTGTGCCTGCTGGATGGGGCGCAGCTCCTGCAGGCCGGGCAGGATGGCGGGGCTGGGCAGCAGGCGGGGCTTGCGGGCGGGCGGAGCTGCCTCGTGGCTGTGCTGGTAGCGCTCTACCAGGCGCTGCAGCCGCTCGGCCCCCAGGTTGCCCACCACGCTCAGCACCGCACGCTCGGGCCGGTAGTAGGTGCGGTAGTACTGCAGCAGGCCAGCCCGGTCAAAGGCCTGCAGGCTGTGGCGGGTGCCCAGTATGGGGGTGCCCAGCTCGTGCCGGGGGAAGATGAGGGCATCAAACTGCTCCTGGATGCGCTCCTCGGGGCTGTCGTCATACATGTCTATCTCCTCGGCTATCACGGTGCGCTCCTTGTCTATCTCTGCCGGGGGAAAGGTGCTGTGGAAGGCCATGTCGTGCAGCAGGTCTAGCGCACGGTCTACATACTCGCGGCTTACGGTAATGGTTAGGGCCGTCTTCTCGCGGGTGGTATAGGCATCCAGGTCTCCGCCCACATTGTCTATCCGGCTCAGGATGTGGTAGGGCTTGCGGCTGCGGGTGCCTTTGAAGAGCATGTGCTCCACAAAATGGGCCATGCCCAGCTGGTGCGCCTCCTCGTCGCGGCTGCCCACGTCCAGGATGAGGGCCAGGTGTACCACCCGCGTGTCGCGCACCTGCTGGTGCAGCACGCGCAGGCCATTGGGCAGGATAAAGCGCTCGGGCAGTTTGGC
>JAJTIE010000048.1 GCA_021300195.1 Bacteroidota bacterium
ATCAAGGGCTGTGCCAGCCGTCGCTGAAGGGCGGGGGGCCTACGCGAAACAAAAAGAACTCGCTTCGCTCAAACAGCTTTTTGTTTTGCCGCTACGGCCCCGCCCCCCTTCCGGGCGCTAGCCTGGCAAGGCCCGGGGAAAACTGAATTTATCACGAAACAAAAGACAGGAAGACTAGTTTTACACTTAATTAAAGAAATAAAATAACAAAAATACGTCCCATATAAATAGAGACAAAAATTCAAAATATATAAAATATTTCTGAAAAGTAATTACATTTTCGGCATTATATATGCCCCAAAAAACTTTCAAAATATTTCTCATGAATACAAATAGTATATTATTTTTTATCAAAATAATTAAAAAACTAATAAATGTTCTAAAGATAATTTTCATAAATAAATCCCAGGAACTTTGATCATATTTTCCGGATCCATTGTAAGAAACAATCATAACATAAAGTAAGTTAATCATCAATAACAAAGTTGAAGTTATGGATATAAATAACAAAAAAACAATTGCATTTTTCTCGGTTCTACTTTTCATTACTTTCATTTAGCTCTAAATGCTCCCATTCAGTTCCATTATAAGAATTCTCCGTACAAACAGCACACTCATAAAGGAATTGACCAAGTTCAACAGTTCCCTTAGGTACAGAATCTAAATTAGTTGACTTCTCTGCTGAAGAAGCTACCTCTGTGACCACATTCTCAACAGAATTATAAGATGATAATAAATTCAAATCTTCTAAGCCATTTTTAAAAGTAGAATTTAAGTATTTTGTGGCTGCGTGACTCTCAAACAAGTCATCAGTGTATGATCTATTTGTTTTTACAACACCAAAATAATCAACCCCCCTTATACGCGTATCTTCATCTACTATAGGATCATTTTGTATGCCAAATTGATATGTAATTGGCGAATCTGGCGTTGAAAAAAGCTCTGGTCCGCTGGCAGATAAATGTATTACCGTTTCAACTTCAATTCCAAGACTAGCACCTGCATGAACAATGTAAGTAGCCATTCCGGCACCAAAAGCACTGCCATGACTATGGGTAAAAATATGTAGTTTCTCGATTATATTTCCATTCTCATCTGTCTTAAGGTTAGATATAATATCTTGGAAATTTTCTCTCGCATAGTTAGCTCCTTCAAGAAATCTTATAAGGCCAGAACTTGCAGGTGTATCGCCACTTCCATCTACAAACATTGAGCCATTTCCCTCATCTCCGACAAAACTCTTTAGATAGCTAATCAAATTAGGATCCCAGTAATCTCTACCAGACATACTACCAATCAAACCAAGATAATCATAGCTACTCCAGAATCCATTCACAAAGATGGTTTTTCCTCCGTTGGGGTCGATGAGGGAGATGGGGTTTCCTTCCATGGCTGCGTATGGGCTCTGGAAGCAATGGGTGATGGGATCCATCCGCAGCCAGCGGCCTAATCTTACGTCCAGGAAGCGGGCTCCGAAGTCGTAGTTTCCGTTAAATTCCGGGTCATTTTCCTTGCCGTTAAAGCCGAAACGATACGCAGAAATAGAGAAACTCCGCCCCTCCATGGCCGCACCGAATGCGGTATAATCCTGGGCCTGCACTACCTGCGCCACCCCTGGCGGGGCGCCATTTCTGCGTGTGCGGCACCTGGCTGGGCGGGGTGGTTGCGTGCGTAGCATGCGGCCTGCTAAGGCTGGTTGGTCATTTCGTAGTGCTTCTGGCCTTTTTCCCGTTTCCGTTAGCCGGGTCAATCTCCCACCCATTGTTAAGCAACTTAGATGTCGGCGGTCACGTACAGCTGGCTGCCCTGGTCCTTAAACTGGGCTGCCTTTTCAGCCATGCCTTCGGCCAGGGCCTGCTCGTCCTCCAGGTTCAGTTCCTTGGCGTAGTCGCGTATCTGCTGGGTGATCTCCATGCTGCAGAACTTGGGGCCACACATGCTGCAGAAGTGGGCCACCTTGGCGTTATCGGCTGGCAGGGTTTCGTCGTGAAAGGCACGGGCCGTGTCGGGGTCCAGGCTCAGGTTAAACTGGTCTTCCCAGCGGAATTCGAACCGTGCCTTGCTCAGCGCATCGTCTCGCAGCTGTGCGCCTGGGTGGCCCTTGGCCAGGTCGGCCGCGTGGGCCGCTATTTTGTAGGTGATTACCCCGTCCTTTACATCCTTCTTGTTGGGCAGGCCCAGGTGCTCCTTGGGCGTTACGTAGCACAGCATGGCGGTACCGTACCAGCCTATCATGGCCGCCCCTATGCCACTGGTTATGTGGTCGTAGCCCGGGGCAATGTCGGTAGTAAGGGGGCCCAGGGTGTAGAAGGGCGCTTCGCCACAGGTGCTTAGCTGCTTGTCCATGTTCTCCTTTATCAGGTGCATGGGCACATGGCCCGGGCCCTCTATCATGGTCTGCACCTCGTGCTCCCAGGCTATTTTAGTCAGCTCGCCCAGGGTTTCCAGCTCGGCAAACTGGGCACGGTCATTGGCATCGGCCAGCGAGCCGGGCCGCAGGCCATCGCCCAGGCTGAAGGACACATCGTAGGCCTTCATGATCTCGCAGATCTCGTGAAAGTGCGTGTACAGGAAGTTCTCCTGGTGATGGGCCAGGCACCACTTGGCCAGGATGCTGCCGCCCCGGCTTACGATGCCCGTTACGCGCCGGGCGGTGAAGGGTACATAGCGCAGCCGCACACCGGCATGGATGGTAAAGTAGTCTACCCCCTGCTCGGCCTGCTCAATCAGCGTGTCTCGGTATAGTTCCCAGGTCAGGTCTTCGGCCACGCCGCCTACCTTCTCCAGCGCCTGGTAGATGGGTACGGTGCCAATGGGTACGGGGCTATTGCGCAGGATCCATTCGCGGGTTTCGTGTATGTTTCGGCCGGTGCTCAGGTCCATGATGGTATCGGCCCCCCAGCGGCAGGCCCATACGGCTTTTTCTACCTCTTCGGCTATGCTGCTGCTCACGGCACTATTGCCTATGTTGGCATTGATCTTTACCAGAAAATTTCGCCCGATGATCATGGGCTCGCTCTCGGGGTGGTTGATGTTGGCCGGTATAATGGCGCGGCCCCTGGCTACCTCCTCGCGTACAAAGTCGGGGGTTATCTCGCGGGGTATGCTGGCCCCGAAGCTTTCGCCCGGGTGCTGGGTGCTGGCCTGTGCCTTGTAGGCCTGCAGGCGCTGGTTTTCGCGGATGGCAATGTACTCCATCTCGGGGGTGATGATGCCCTTGCGCGCATAGTGCATCTGGGTTACGTTCTGGCCTGCCCGGGCCCGTAGTGGGGCATGCAGGTTGGGGAAGCGGATGGCATCCAGCTCCGGCTTGGCCAGGCGCTCCTGGGTGTAGCGGCTGTGCACGTCTACCCCCTCCACGTCGCCCCGCTGGCGTATCCAGCCCTCGCGCAGGCGGTTCAGCCCCTGCTCTATGCGGATGTCGGCCTGTGGGTCGGTATAGGGGCCGCTGGTGTCATACACCGTAATCGGTGCATTCTGGTCGCCCTGCACGGCGCTTAGCTCTATCTGGCGCATGGCTACCTGTATAGGGTGCAGCTGGCCGGGTACATAGATCTTGGTAGACCTGGGGAAAGGGGTGCGGGTAATGACCTCGGTATGCGGTAGCGCTTGCGCCTCTTGTAGTCTGGACATAGTACGGGTAGGGTTGGGGGTAAAAGCCTGAAGATACACGCCCATACATCTATCGGGCGGGTTTGAGTTCAAAATTAGCAAATACACACGACTTTTTGCCCGATCAGGGGGCTTGCTGTGGGCATGGCCCGGCCCGTTCTGGGTGCCAGAGCTGTAAAATAAAGCGTAAATTTGCCGCTTCGTTCTGTACAGTACTGTATCCACAGGTGCCCGGGTGCCACCCCGCCAGGCCGTAGTCGGCCTGGGCAGGTGGTACGAGGGAGAATAGGGAATCCCGTGAAAAGCGGGAGCTGACGCGCAACTGTAAGGGGCTGCCAGCGTACAGGCACACGGCCATTCGGCAGTGCAGCCGGGTTTTACTACTAAAGCCCCTGCCCATACCGGAGAAGGCGTGCCGTACGGGCCCCAAGCCAGGAGACCTGCCTGTGGATGGAGAGACGGCCTGCGCGTATCGGGCGTCCGGTGTTGCTGCTGCGTAGTGGCAGGATGTGGCGGGTGCACCTGCCGTATCCTGCCCCGGTGTCCGTGCAGCAGGCATGCGGGTGGCTATACAGCTGGGGCGTCGCGCTGGATGGGGCGAGCCATTGTTTCACCCAAATCATTTCTTTTATGTTCACTTTTACCCTTGCTTCTCCACGCGCGTACCGATGGAGGGCTCATTTGGTTCCCTTTCTATTTTTGCTCCTGATGCTACCCGCTGGCAGGCTGCATGCACAGCCTGCGGGCCGCCTGTTCATCCTGGCCGAGGGCAATGGCAGCACCCCGGGCGAGGTAGGCCTGGTGCGCTACCCACAGCTGGCGTACCAGAAGCTATTTGAGCTGGAGGCCTATGGCAACGACCTGTATGTAGATACGGCCGATGCGGATACCACCTGGCTGTATGCCGTGGGGGGGATCCCCTTTGGGCAGGCCACACCCGGCAGCGTGTACATCTACAACCTGCGTACAGGCAGCATGGTGGATACGCTGAAGGACGTGGGAGCCCGCCAGCTGGCCTTCTGGGGCCAGTACCTGCTGGTGGCCGGCTATGGCAGCAGCAGGCTGGCTGTTTTCGACCGCGCCAACCACCACCAGCTGGTGTGGGCCCTGGGGGCAGACAAGCTGGGCCCCGAAGCCGAGGATGTGTTCGTGCTGGGCAACTATGCCTATGTGAGCCTGCCCGGCAGCCTGGGCGATAAGGATAGCGTAGCGGTAGTAGACCTACTGGCCCAAGACACCCTGAAGACGCTGACGGTGCCGCACAATCCCCAGAATTTTGCCCTGCTGGCCAATGGCCAGCTGTGGCTGCAGAGCCTGAACTATGCCGGTGAGGGCCTGATCGTTACCCACATAGACACCCTGAGCAAGACCCCGGTGCAGATAGATACCACGAAGATAAGCAGCTATGGAGGCTTTGCGCCCGATGGCAACCGCCTGCTGTTTACTGGCGAGCAGAACTTTAAGAGCCCCTATCTCCTTGGCTACACGCCTGCGTCGGAGCAGGTGGATACGCTGCTGCGCCCCTCCGGCTTTCCGCCACAGCTTGCCAGCCAGAATGTGTATGGGTTTGCCCCCTACTACCCGCCTGCGGCTGCCCCGCCACAGGCAGCTGCCGGTTTCATTCTTTCTTCCACCAATTTTTCCGGCGCAGACACCCTCTTTACCCTGGGCTCGGCCCCTACGCCCGGCCTGGTGGCGGCCCCCACGGGGGTGCGGCGCATGCAGTTTGTAGCCGATGCACCCCCCGGGGTAACCAGCCGCACACGGGCCAGCCACAGCCAGGCCAGCCCCTTCTCTTTCGGGCCAAACCCCACCACGGGTAGCCTGCGCATCTGGCTGCCGCAGGGCACTGCCGTGCAGGTGCACAGCCTGCAGGGGCAGCTGCTGCTGCGCGGCACGGCCCCCGTGCTAGACCTGGCAGCGCTACCTGCAGGCAGCTACCTGCTGCAGGCTGCGGGCTACCAGCCTGCCCGCCTGCTTAAGCAGTAGGGCCGGGTAGGCATCTTCCGGCCAGCCATGGCTTGGGGTGGGGGAATACCTCCACCCCTTTTTGTTTTGGGGTTGTGGGGGCGGAATAGCCTGCTGCCTGATGATGGCCTGTTTCTTCGCCTGGCTGCCCTCCCTGTGTGGGTCGGCAGGGCGGTGCGCTAGTCCATGCTGCGGATTCGGGGGATCAGGTCGAAGGCATCATCCAGGGCGCTGTCTGCCACGTCCAGGGCCTTCTGGGCCCGGTTTATCCAGTCGCGCTCTTCGGGGCTAACGTTGGCCAGGGTTAGGTCCCACTTTATGGGCCGTGTGGTTACAGGCCCCTCATTGGCCACCATGGCCGTCATCAGCATCCAGGCGCAGGCCCGGGCACGGATAGGCGCTTCATGGTCTTTCAGCGCGGCTATGCTGCACGAAAAAAGCCCCGTGTCATCCGAGATGGTCTCTATCTTGTCATACACATCTAGGTCTATCTGCTCCACCATGCGCAGGGTGGCAAGTGCATCCAGCTCGGCCTCCTGCTGCACGCCATCTGCCCAAGAGATGATGCGGCTCAGGGCAAAATAGGCCTCTCTGGGCGTAAGGTTCAGTTGGTCCAGCGGATTCTTCATGTCGGATGAACAAGTTAACGAATTCCGCCTAGGCAGTGTTCTCTCTTTGTATTCTTTTCAGGCTAAAATCTTTTGGGGGCGTAATAATGAAGGGCACTTTTTCTACGGTGGCGGAGCTGCTATCCAGCCCAAAGCTCTGCTCATCTCCCTGCGTGAAGTGCTTCAGGAAGAAATAGCTCTTCATGCCAATGCGCTCAAAGAACGGAAGCTCGTTCTCTGCGCTCAGGAAACGGTCGATGACAATAAACCGAAAATCGCCAGCCTGCTGGTGGTTTCTCAGGCTGGTATATCGGCTCAGGATATCCACCTCTCCGCTTGCAATCATGTTTTCCACCACTTTTCTGTACAGCAGGTTGATGCGCGGCTGCACCCGGAAGCCCAGGGTAAAGTTTACGCGAAACACCTGGCCGGGCACGAGGGTCTCTACCTCAAACTCGCGGGTGTGTGGGTCATCGGTTACGTCTACGTGGATAAACCAGTACGTATCTGCCCGCTTGGGCTGCTTGCGAAAGATGCTGTAGAGGATCTTCCACTCCACCTTGCGGTTGGAGGGTGCCGAGGTGAGGTAGATGAGGTGGGTGCTGTACTTGCTTACACTTTCGTCCTGGCTCAGCTCCTGCAGCATGGGCAGGTATCCAGCCAGGTCTACATAGTCCGTATACCGTGCCTTCAGGATGCGGCCCCGCCGCCATATCAGCATTACCAGCACCAGGGCAATGGCGATGAGCAGGGATACCCAGCCGCCGTCCATAAACTTGTGCGTATTACTTACAAAGAAGATGCCCTCTACCGTAAGGAAGAGAACCATGAGTGGCCCAAGTAGGGCCGCATGGGTGCCCCGCTTGGCCAGGTAGAAGCCCAGCAGCACGGTTGTGATCAGCATGGTGATGGTAATGGCCAGCCCGTATGCGGCCTCCATGTGCTCGCTTTCCCGAAAGTACAGCACAATGCCCAGGCAGCCGATCCACAGCAGCAGGTTAATGCCCGGCAGGTACAGCTGCCCCTTCTGCTCGGTGGGGTAGATAATCTTGCTCTTGGGCCACAGTTCCAGCTGTACGGCCTCGCTGATGAGGGTGAAGCTGCCGCTGATGAGCGCCTGGCTGGCAATGATGGTTGCCAGGGTGGCCAGCAGGATGCCAAAGGGGAGAAACCAGGCTGGCATAAGCTGGAAAAAGGGATTCTGCCCCTCCAGCAGCTGGCCACTGTGGCGCAGCAGCCAGGCACCCTGGCCCAGGTAGTTTACCAGCAGGCATAGCTTCACCAGCACCCAGCTTAGGCGGATGTTTGCCCGGCCGGCATGGCCCAGGTCGCTGTACAGGGCCTCGGCCCCCGTGGTGCAGAGGAAAACAGCCCCCAGCAGCAAAAATCCACCCGGATAGTTGATAAGCAGGTTCCAGGCATACACCGGGTTTACGGCCAGCAGCACCTCCGGTGTTTGTAGCAGGCTGTACAGGCCTAGTACAAACAGGACCAGAAACCACACCAGCATGACCGGCCCAAAGCTTTTGCCAATGGCTGCGGTGCCAAACTGCTGTACGAAAAACAGCAGGCTCAGGATAACGAGTACAATGGGAATGGTATTGATCTCCGGATTCAGGATGCGCAGGCCCTCTACGGCCGAGCTGACGGAGATGCTGGGCGTAATAATGCCGTCGGCTAGCAGGGTGGCCCCGCCAATGATGGCGGGGAAGATTAGCCAGCGCTTTTGCCGCCGGATGAGCGCGTAGAGCGAGAAGATCCCCCCCTCGCCTTTGTTATCGGCCCGCAGGGTGATGATGACGTACTTGACTGTGGTCATCAGCGTCAGGGTCCATATCACACAGCTCAGGCCCCCCAGCACCAGGTCCTGGTTAATCCGCTGGTCGCCCACTATGGCCTTCATTACGTACAGTGGGCTGGTGCCAATGTCGCCATAAATGATGCCTAGTGAGATGAGCAGCCCCCCCAGGGTAATGCGCGAATGGTTATGACTTGCCATAGTGGGGGCAAAGTAAGCAAGAATATATGACCTCCTGAGTATGCTTTTTCACGAAACATTTCGTTTTTTCGTTGCTTCGGTGCGTGTGGTGCTTGCTCCTCTGCGCACATCCTTTACCTTTCATTAAAACCATGTTCGAGTTTTTTGCAGATATCTTTGGCCCGCTGGTAGACATCTATGCGCGCGAGCTGCGCCGGCCGATACCCAACCCCCTGATTTTCGGGGTCCCCTTCTTTGTCCTGTTCATCTTTGTCGAAATCCTGTTTGTGCACAGGCCCAAGCGGGGCTACAGGCTGTACAATATGAAGGACATGCTCGGCAGCATGGGCATGGGGGCGGGTGCCATCTTGGTCGAGAGTTTTACCAGCACTGTCCGGCTCATGCTGTTTGGCTACCTTTTTTTGCTGGCCGACCCCCTGCGTGCCACACTTTTTGGCTACCACACCATAGGGGGGGGGCAGGGCCTGCTAGACCTAAGCTGGGCGCAGTACTGGTGGGTATGGGCACTGGTTATCATTGCCGATGATTTCAACTTCTACTGGCACCACCGTTTTAGCCATACGGTGCGGGTGCTGTGGGCCGCGCACATTGTGCACCACAGCAGCGAGCACTTCAACCTGGGCAGCACCGCCATCCGGAACGGATGGGCCACCATCCTGTACAAGCCACTCTTCTGGCTCTGGATGCCCCTGGTGGGCTTTCACCCCGTGGCCATTATTACCGCCCTGGCCGTAAATGCCATTTACCAGTATTTTTTGCACATCAAGTGGATGCCGAGTTGGGGTTTTGTAGGCCGCTGGATACTAAACTCGCCCTGGCTGCACCAGATACACCACAGCTGTAATGTGGAATATATGGACAAGAACCACAGTGGGATGTTCATCATCTGGGATCGCCTGTTTGGCACCTACAAGGAGCATCTGCCCCGGCTAGAGCCCCGTTTTGGCGTAACGCACCCCCCTGCCAGCTACAACCCGCTGGTTATTTTTGGCCACGAATATGCCCACATCTGGCAGGATGTACGCCGTGCCCCCAGCCTGCATGCCGCCTTTATGTACATCTTTGGCCCCCCGGGCTGGAGCCACGATGGCAGCAGCATGACAGCCAAGCAGCTAAATGAGGCCCTGGAGAACAAAACCCTGCGCCTGAGCGACCTGCCCCCTACGCTACAGGATCATTTTCGCGAGTTCCACCCCGACCTGGCTGCTGCCCAGGCCAGCGAGCCGAACAAACCGTACAAGCACGCTGTGGCAGACCTGACCGCAGCCTAGAGCGGCTGCTGCCGCCACACCCACCTACCCTGCGCCCAGGCACAGCGCACTATGCAGCTGCCTGCGGATAGCTGAATATCGAGGCCTCTGTCATAACTTTAGATGCTCGGGTACGAGGCGAGCAATCCCTTTTTTATGTAAATACCGTGTGCGTTCGTACCCACTTGTGCCAGAAGACCGGAACCCAAACCGGCGTATCCCTGTTTACTTTTCAATATACCCTATGTCCGACAACCTTCACACCCTAAATGAAACAGAAGAAAGCCGCCTGAAGGCAGAGGCAGAACGGGATATGACCCCCGAAGAGCGCGAGCAGAAGGTTAAGAATGACCGCCTGTTCGAGGCCGAGATGATGCCCCACATCAAGAGTCTGTACCACTTCGCCTTCCGCCTGGCAGGCGATGAAGACGATGCCAACGACCTGGTACAGGATGCCTACCTGAAGGCTTACCGCTTTATCGGCAGCTATGAGCGGGGCAGTAATGCAAAGGCCTGGCTCTTTCGTATCCTGAAGAACAGTTTTATAAACAACTACCGAAAGCAGAGCAAGGAGCCTGGAAAGATAGACTACGAGGAAGCCGAGACTTTTCTGCAAACAGGGAAGGCCGCTTATTCCGACAGCATAGATGGCCGCGAACGCATGTTTCGAGACCTTATCGGAGACGAGGTAACCAAGGCGCTCTCTAGCCTGCCGGTAGATTTTAGAACGGTCATCATCCTGTGCGACATAGAAGAGTTTACCTACGAGGAGATTTCCAAGATTGTAGACATCCCCATCGGCACCGTGCGTAGCCGGCTGCACCGTGCACGTAAGATGCTGCGCGAGGCACTTATGGACTATGCCGTTTCTATGGGCTATGATACGGACGATGAACCCGAAGATGCGTGATACTACCTGCCTGCTATACAAGACGGTGACAACCAAAAAAAGAATGAAATAATGGAAAAGAAATTGGGTCTTAGGGCACCAAATAGCCCCTACAGCGAGCAAGAGTGCGAGGAAATCATCGCGAAACTGGAGGACCTGCTGGATGGCAGGCTGGACGAGGGCCAGTGCGCGGCCTTTGAGGATATGGTGAACAACTGCGAGTACTGCCTGGAGCAGTACCGAATCGAAAAGTCGCTGCGCAGGCTGGTGCGCGAGGGCCTGAACAACGTAGTGATGAGCAACAAGCTGATTGCCTCTATCAAGAATTCCATCCGCTCTATCCGCAGCCAGGGTTAATGAAGCTATTGTCATACAACAACCGCCCAGGCTGCGGTTATATCCTTATCTTTCGGCCTGCAATGAGCCTAAGCGTAGCCTATGGAGTGGTTTGATACCGTAATTGGTTTTTTTCAGGAGGCGGTAAACCCTGAGTCCATCATCAAGTATGGAGGTCTGTGGTTGCTGTTCCTGGTCATATTTGCTGAAACAGGCCTCTTGATTGGCTTCTTTCTTCCGGGCGATAGTTTGCTTTTTACCGCTGGCCTGCTGGCTGCCGACCCCGCCCTTAGTACCACGCATGCCAGCTTTTTCGAGTTCGGCTACTTCAGCGTGTTGTTCTTTATTAGCATATCCGCTGTGGTGGGCGATAATGTGGGCTACTACATTGGCCGCCGGTATGGCCCGCGCATCTTTGTGCGGCCCGAGAGTCGAATCTTTCGGCCCGAGTATGTGCAGATGACCCGCCAGTTTTTTGACAAGCATGGAGCCAAAGCCCTGGTGCTAGGCCGTTTCTTGCCCATCATCCGCACTTTTGCGCCTGTACTGGCAGGCGTGGCGCACCTGGAGTACCGCCGGTTCATGTTCTTCAACCTGCTGGGCGGCCTCCTGTGGGTAGGTGGCCTGGTTAGCCTGGGCTATTGGCTCGGACGGGGCTACCCGGCTATACGCGAATACTACGAGTATATTGTGATTGGCTTCATTGTGGTAACAGCCATTCCCATCGTGCGTTTCTACCTGAGTCAGCGCAAAAAGCCGAAGGAGCCTGCCAAAAGTAAGGCCGACCTGACCAAGGCGTATATGCGCGAGGCCGAAGCCGTGGGCAAGATGGACCTGCGCGAGGATACCGAGAAGGCCGGAGACCTACACGGATGAGGGCACTTGTTCAGCGTGTTACAGAGGCCGGCGTGGTTATATCCGGCAGCCTGCATGGCCAGATAGGCCAGGGCCTGGTGGTACTGCTAGGCATTGAGGAAGCCGACCTGGAAGCAGATGCCACCTGGCTGGCACAAAAGATTTCGCAGCTCCGCATCTTTGCCGACGAGGACGACAAGATGAACCTATCGGTGCAAGACGTAGATGGACAAGTTCTGGTCGTCAGTCAGTTTACCCTACACGCCAGTACGCAGCGGGGCAATAGGCCCAGCTTCATCCGCGCTGCCAAGCCCGAAATAGCCATTCCGCTCTACCAGTTTTTTGTTCAGCAGCTGGGCCAGGGTGTGGCCCAGCCCATAGTTACCGGTGTTTTCGGCGCAGATATGAAGATCCCACTGGTGAACGACGGGCCCGTTACCATCTGGCTGGATAGTAAAAACCGGGAATAGCCCGGCCTGTATAGCCAGCCCTTGGGGGGGCTGTCTGAAAACCGTATGCCCCTAGTATTTGTACAGGTAGTAGGCCAGCTTTACATATTCCGAGAAAACAAAAAGTAACCCATTCTCGGTTTTCCACCAAAGCTCCGGATCATACTGAATGGACGGTGCACCATAGATGGCCAGGTCTATGCCCATTAGCCAGGCCGAGCGCTCGGCTACCAGGCGGATGCGGCGCGTGTGGAAGCGACTGCTAACCAAGCCGATGCGTGTAAGGTGGTGCTGCTGGCAGTAGGCCAGTATAGCCTTCACCTCTTCCTGGGTGCTAGTACCTACGGGTAGCTTTGCCACACTGTTTTCCGGCACCCCCCGGTGCAGGATTGCCTTGCGGGTGAGTGCTGCCTCGGCAGCGGCGCGGCAGTCCAGCACAGCTTCTTGCGGCTCCAGCTCGCCAGTGCAGATAATGCGCCTGCTCACACCTGCCTGATACAGCCTGGCGGCATAGTAGCCCCGCTCTATGGGCCCGCCTGCCAGTACAAACAGTGCCTGGCGGGGGGCCGTAGTGCCCGGCACATCGGTGGCGGCTAGCCAGCCACTCAGGCCCAGCAGCAGCTCCTTCCTCTGGCCCCAGAGCAGGAGCAGCAAGACCAGCCAGCCCACCGGTTTGATCCACTTACGCCATGGCATTTGCAAAGATAGCGCAACTTGGGTGCCCCAGGCACGCTTGCTGTATACGGGTGTGGAGAACCGGAATATTATCAAGCTTCCGTGTGGATGGTTTCGGTGGCCCACTTTCACACACACCAGGTGCCAGTTGGTCTACGCCTGGGTTTATAGGTTGCGTCTGTGTAGTTTTGCGGGTGTACTTGCAGTACTAGTGGGGCCGTAGGGCGCCAAGCCTGCTGTCTTTTTGCCAATAAAAACGAGAGATGAAGAAAACAATTAGGGTAGCACTGTTGCTGGGTTTTCTATTCGGTAGTGGTAGTATGCTAAAAGCCCAGGATGGCAGCCTGGAGGGCCAGGTGCAGGATGGCAGTACGGGCGAGCCCCTGGTGGCAGCCTCGGTGCTGCTGGAGGGGACACAGCTGGGGGCCTACACCGATGCACAGGGTCGCTTTGTACTATCGGGCATTCCGCGCGGCACCTATGCGCTACAGGTTAGCTACCTGGGCTACCAGACCTGGGTAGAGCGCCAGATCCTGATAGAGGGGGGGGTGGCACAGGTAAGTATCCGCATGGTGCCGCAGCCTACGGAGACCGACACCATCCGGATACAGGCCAACCGCTTTACCAAGACCTCGAGCAACCTGATAAGCAGCCGAAGCCTGGGCGTAGAGCAGATACGTACCAATCCGGGTGGCAACTTCGACATTAGCCGGGTGGTGCAGAACCTGCCCGGGGTGAGCGGCAGTGTGGGCTTTCGAAACGACATCCTTGTGCGCGGTGGCGCACCCAATGAGAACGTGTTTTACCTGGATGGCATTGAGATACCGAACATCAACCACTTTGCCACCCAGGGTAGTGGCGGGGGGCCGGTAGGCATTATCAACTCCATTTTTATCGAGAATGTGGATTTCCAGAGTTCGGCCTTCGATGCCCGGTTTGACAATACCCTTAGTTCGGTGCTCGACTTCCGCTTTATAGAGGGAAACCGGCAGCGCCTGCAGACCACCGCCCTGCTGAGTGCCACCGAGGCAGGCATTACCCTGGATGGCCCTGCGGGAAACAAGCTGCGCGGCATTGTGAGCGCGCGGCGCAGCTACCTGCAGTTTCTGTTCGATGCTATTGGATTACCCTTTCTGCCCGACTACTACGACTTTCAGGGCAAAATGACCTGGGATGTGGGCAATAAGACGAGTGTGAACTTCATTGGCATTGGTGCTATCGACCGCATTACCCTGGCTAAGCCCGACGAGGCCGAGTTTGACCGCCTGTACCTGCTGGATGGTTTCCCCAAGCAGAGCCAGGATACCTATACGATGGGTACCAGCATCCGGCACCTTACCCCATCGGGCTACTACACCCTGGCCCTTAGCCGAAACTGGCTGAGCAACCGTATCCGCCGAGATAACCTGATAACCGGTGTGCGGGTGCTCGACTTCGAGAGCGTAGAGGCAGAGAACAAGCTGAGGCTGAATGTGGTGAGCAAGAAGGGCGACTGGCTAATCTCCTACGGCCTGAACAGCCAGTATGGCCAGTATACCAATAGCTCCTTTATCGTAGGGGGGGCAGATGTACGCGACACCGTAGCGTACGAGAACGAGGTTGGCTTTATGCGCTATGGGGCCTATGGCAGCATCAGCCGCCGCTTTGCGGGCAGCCGCCTGCTGGCCAACCTGGGTGTGCGTACCGACCTGAATAACTATACCGACGGGGGTAATAACCCCCTGCGCACCCTAAGCCCCCGCCTGAGCCTGAGCTATAGCCTGACGGACCAGTGGCGGGTGAATGGCAGCGTAGGGGTGTACTACAAGCTGCCGAGCTATACGATCCTCGGCTTTGAGGACAATGGCGGTATGCGTGTGAACCGGGATGCAGACTATATACGCAGCCTGCACTATGTGGCAGGCCTGGAGTACCAGCCTGGCAGCAGCACCCTCTTCAGCCTGGAGGGCTTTTACAAGCAGTATGACGACTATCCGGTTAGCCTGGATGACTCCATTAGCTTGGCCAATAAGGGGGGCGACTTCGGGGTGTTTGGCGATGAGGCGGTGCGCTCCGTTGGCCGGGGCCGCAGCTACGGGGTGGAGGTATTTGCCCAGCAGCAGCTGGCCAAGCGGCTATATGGCACTGTGGCCTATACCATCTACCGCAGCGAATTTACCGGCCTGGACTCGGACGAATACATCCGTAGTAGCTGGGACAACCGGCACCTGATCTCGCTCACCGGGGGCTACCAGCTGGGCCGGAAGAAGAACTGGGAAATAGCTGTAAAATGGCGCTACCTGGGCGGTGCCCCCTATACGCCCTGGGATATAGCCGCCAGCACGGAGCAGTATCTGGTAACGGGCGAGCCGGTGCTGGATAACCGGCGGGTGAATGCGGAGCAGACGGCAGCCTTCAACCAGGTGGACCTGCGCCTGGAACGCAAATTCTTCTTCAAGAAGTGGAGCCTGATTGCTTTTATCGACCTGCAAAATATAACCAGTAGCCCAAACAGCCCGCCGCCCAATTTTACCCTGGAGCGAGACCCTGCTACGCGGCAGTACCTGAGCCCCGCACGCCCCCAGCTGGTGGAGGATGAGGGCAGTACGCTGATCCCCTCCATTGGGTTGCGGGCCAGGTTTTAGCCATAACCTGAACTGTACCCACGGGCTGGGAGCAGAACAGCCCTGAAGCAGACTGCTGGATAGCCAAAGCCTCATCTTCCGGGTGGGGCTTTGCCGCTTCTTGCCCCACTACTTGCTGCTCATAAATTCCTTGATTCGCTTTACTGCCAGTTGGTTCTCCTCGTTGTACATGGCGTTCAGTATGTCTTGCTTCTCGCGGTCGGTCAGGTGGAAGCTAAGCGCGGCCCCCTTGAAGGTGGGGGCTGGTATGTACTGCAGCTCCACCACGTCCATCGGTACGCCCATCCAGGCCTGCGTGCGCTCCAGCATCTCATCGTTCAGGAAGTCCTTGCCCTTGCTATAGCCCGTGATAGGCCCGCCAAACATGCTTGCTATTTTGTTCAGGATCGTTTTCTTCCGGTTTTCCAATACCTTTTGCTCGCGCTGCGTATCGCGTATCAGGATCATCATTATGCCGCTGGTATTGGCCTCTATCCACTCGCGAAAGCAAAACAAAAAGCGGGTGGTGGTGTTTACCCCAAAGTTGTCCAGCACACCGGCATCCAGTACGCTGATGGCGGGCCGGGTGGGTAGCTCCACATAGGGTAGCAGGGTGGGAAAGGTGGCATTCATCCGGATGGCTGTAGTGAAGCGCAGCCCGTCTGCCCCATGCGCGGCAAAAAGCCGCTGAAAGTCTACCCCCGTTATCTCATTGCGGTAGGCGTTATTAAACTGGTGAGACTTCATCAGGTACGATACCGAGTGTGGACTGATATAGAGGTGCCTACCATCGTTGCCAATGGTGGGCGAAAAGATCATGGCGGGGATGCGCGCATGGTACTCGTCATCGCGATAGTCTTTCAGCTGTAGATCTCTTAGCTGGGGTAGGTTTTCGTTCAGCTGCCCCTCAAAGGCATAGCCCCGGTCCTTCTCGTAGGCGCGCCCCCCGTATTCCCACACCAGGTTGGGGATAAACAGGTTGGTGGTCAGGTTCAAGACGATGGGGTTTAGCAGGTCCTTGCTCACCCGCTCCAGGTGTATGGGGTCATTGGGGTTTATCTGGCTGTTGCTCAGGCTCTGGCGCACCAGCTCTCGCCAGTAGGCCACGCCTATCATCCCGCCCGAGGCACCGGTTATAAGCGCGGTTTGCCTGTGCAGTTTGCCCTCCAGCTCGGCATCCAGGGTCTGCAGGGCCCGTGTTGTCCACAGGGCGCTGCGGTTTCCGCCCCCGCTCACCGCCACCAGCACCAGCTTGGGCAGGGGCTGGCCCGGCTGCCAGTTTTTAGCCTTCCAGTTTTGCAGCATCTGCACGGTGTACAGCGAGTCGGCCTGTACGTGCTCGGGTTTGGCAATCTCGCGCAGTGCCGGGTAGTTGTAGTCTACCCATTCCTTTTCATAGTTCAGGCCAAAGGCATAGTTGTCGCCCACAAAGGGCTCGAACTGATTGATAAAAAAGGCGATGCCCAGCAGGGCCAGGATGGTGGCTGGCCCCACCTTTCGAGACCAAAAGGTAACGGCCCCGATGATCATGATCAGGAAGCTGAACAACAGCATAAAGCTGGCCGCCGCCGGTATCTTGAAGTAGGGATTGTCTTGAAAGATGCCGAGCGAGATAAGCGCCAGCAGCAGCATCACTTGCAGGATCAGGGCATTTGCCTGGTTCTGGTTTAGCACCCGGATCAGGTAGCGCAGGTCGCCTTTTATGTTCTTTTGCACCCGCTCTACTTTGGTAAACTTGACAAAGAACCAGTCTACCCGTATCAGCTGGCCCAGGGTTCTACGGGCTTCGCGCACCACCAGGCTAGGGCTGCGCAGCTCTTGCACTATTTTCTCGCCAAACAGCTTGATTACGTCCTTGTTCCGCACCGAAAAATACAGCACACTCAGGGTGGTAACCAGGATGCCACCCAGTATGGCCCCCAGCAGGTTCAGCAGGATGCGGCTCAGGTCAACCTGGTCATTGTGGCTATGGAAGCTAATGTAGGAAATGGAGTAGATGAGCCAAAAAAGAAGCGGGATAAAGCTATTGTTGATACTAAAGGTCATGAAGGGCCGGCGCTCCAGCCCCAGGAAGAAAAAGCGATACCCGTCCAGGATGTAGCACGTCATCTGAAAAGCCAGGCTGAAAATGCCAAAGCTGATGCCCAGGATAAACATGCTGGCAAAGTTTACCTGGTTCATGTACTCAGGCTCCAGAAACAGATAGCCCCCCCCCAGGTTGTTCAGTATCTGCTGGGTGATGATCAGAATAACAAACACCCAGGTAAGCAGAACAAGCTTGTGGCTGCGGATCTGGGTTAGCAGCAGCTGCATGGGTAGCGAATAACGCACCGCCCGTAGTATGTTCAGTATCCGCTCTATCATGCGCGCAAAATATCAGATCGCTATGCGTACGCTATTTATGCGTTTCTCCACGAATTTACTACGAATGAGGCCATATAAGGGATGCCTTTCTTGTCTAAACGGTGCTTATTGGCTTCTTATCGGTTTTCCTTCTTGGTTTGTTAACAAAAGAGTAGATTTAGCTAGATTTTAATTCGGGGTTTGTCTGCTTTTTGCTAATATAGCATGCAAGAAAAGCGATAGAACCGCATGTCGAACACAAAGGACGGTTGGGGCTCGCGCATGGGGCTTATCCTGGCCATGGCAGGCTGGGTGGCTTTCTGCGTTTCCTGGCGCAGGCAGAGGGGCATGGCGGCGGGGCTTTCCTGATCCCCTATCTCGTTTGCCTCATATTTATGTTTATTGGGTTGCCGCTGCTGTGGGTAGCGTGGAGCATGGGTAGGTATGGCGGCCGGTTTGGCAACCACAGCACGCCCTTCATCCTGGATACCATGGGCCACGGCAAGCTGCGGAACTACTTCGGGGTATATGGCATCTTTGCCGATGTGCCTGGTACGGTGGCGGCTATACGCAGCCAGGTAGATGGCCTGCGGGTAGACATTGCCCAGAAACCTAGCTGCTACAATACCGAGGTAGGGCGCACAAAGCGCTGTTTTAGCGAGGAGGCACCCCAGCTGCCCCCTCCCCACGATTCCACTGTGGTGGTTAAGGCCATCCGCACCTCGGCCCCCGATCGGCTGGTGGGTTCGCGGGGGCCAGGAGCATGCGGTGGCAACCGGAAAATCAGAATCAATTCCATCTTCTATGCAGATATGAGTCGTTTACGCTTGCTCAGTGTTTTTGCGGATGTATGTTATATTGTGTATTTAGCACGTCTTAAACGGAAAAGGAGCTTAGTATGAGTGGAGAAGCTATTTTCATGATGGTCACTATCCAGGTCCTGGTTACTTTTATAGCAGGCAGGTTCTTCTGGATGGTGCTGAATAGCCAAGCCAAGCCTGAGCCGGATAGCTATTCGGACAACGACCCGGAATAAAGGCTGCGGGCATATACTGCTTATCAGCCCCAGCTTCCGTTGTTAGCGGGATGGCGGTGTTGGTTTGCACGGGGGGCTCTTGTGCATAGTAGAGCTTGGTAGCCCCACGCTAAGGATGGGCAATGGGGGCGTTTGCTATAGCCCCCCCGCATCGGCGCAGGGCACCATGCCTTTTGGCGGCCCGCGCCCCTACTGGTTGCCAGGGCTTTCGGTCCGGTTCATAATCTGGTTTTGCCGGTTTATGGACTGCTCGTGTATCAGTTGAAACAGCGTTTGGCCAAAGTCGGCTTCCAGGCCCAGGTCTTGCGCCAGTTCCAGGCGGCTGCGTATCATCTCATCCCAGCGCTTCAGCTGCAGGATGGTTACCTGTTGGCGTTTCTTCAGGTGGCCAATCATCCGGCTAATGTCCATCCGCTCGGCCAGTAGGTGTATCAGCTCTTGGTCTATCTGGTCTATACGCTTTCGGTACTCTTCCATTTGTACCTCATAGCTGATTTCTTCACTCTTCTCCCGTCGCACCACCAGTCTGGCCAGTATTTCCTGTAGGTCCTCGGGCCTCAGCTGCTGTGCAGCATCGCTCCAGGCCGCTTCTGGCGTGGGGTGTGTTTCGATCATTAGTCCATCCATCTGCAGGTCCAGCGCACGCTGGCACAGCTCGGGTATGCGTGCGCGGCTGCCAGCTATGTGGCTGGGGTCGCACAGCAGGGGCAGGTTGGGCATTTGGCGTTTTAGCTCAATTGGCAGGTGCCATTGTGGTTCGTTTCGATAGGGGGTTTTTCCTGTGGTGCTGAAGCCCCGATGTATGGCGCCCAGCTGGCGGATGCCCGCCCGCTCCAGCCGTTCCAAGGCACCCATCCACAGGCCCAGGTCGGGGTTGATGGGGTTTTTTACCAGCACCGGGCCTTCATGCCCGGCCAGTGCATCTGCCACCTCCTGTACGCTGAAGGGGTTTACGGTGGTACGCGCACCCAGCCACAGCAGGTCTATGCCATGCTCCAGCGCCAGGCTGGCATGCTCGGCATTGGCTATTTCTACGGCTAGCTTGAAGCCAAATTCCTGCCGCACCCGCTGTAGCCAGGGCAGGGCCTCGGCCCCCGCGCCTTCAAACTGGCCTGGCCGTGTGCGCGGCTTCCACACCCCGGCTCTAAAGTAGCTTGCCTCTGGTATATGCTTGCGCAGCAGGCGCGCGGTTTCCAGCACTTGTTCTTCGGTTTCGGCACTGCATGGGCCGGCAATGATCAGGGGGGTGGTGGCGGGGTTCAGCCAGGGCGTTTGGGGGTTCATATTCGTTCGGGTTGGAAGGGGGCCAGGTCCGAGGCGGCATACTCGCCCAGGATGTGCAGTTGCTTCACCTTGGGGCGGATCAGCTCCAGGGCAATCTGATAATGGGTGTAGCTGTCGAAGGTGAATTCGACCCAGAAGGCAAAATCGTTGGGATACTCGGCTACGGCTATGCTTGTCAGCTTGGTCAGGTTCAGCTTGTGCAGGGCAAACACCTGTAGCACATGGGCCAGGCTACCCGGCTGGTGGGCCAGCCGGAACCAAAAGGTGGCCTTATTGGGCTGTGGTACGCTCCCCTGTTTGGCCAATACCAAAAAGCGCGTGAAGTTTTGTGTATGCGCATGCACATCTGCTGCCACCACCTGTAGCCCATAGTGCTGGCCCTGCAGGCGGCCTGCCAGGGCGGCTACGCCAGGGTCTGCCAGCTCGGCCACCCTGCGTGCTGCGTCGGCTGTATCGCTGCGCTCTATGCGTGCCAGCCGGGGATACTGCGCCAGGAATGGCTCGCACTGCTGAAAGGCATAGGGGTGTGAATAGAGGGTGTGGATGCCCGCCGGTGTAGCGCCAGCCGGTGCTAGCAGCTGTAGCTCGATCTGCAGGTAGTGCTCGCCCACAATGTGCAGCCCCCGCTGAACGATCAGGTGCAGGTTGGGCAGCATCAGGCCCACCAGGGTGTTCTCTACGGCCATGATAGCCAGGCTGGTGGTGCCCTGTCCTACGGCATCGGCTACTGCCTGGAAGCTATCGCAGTACACCGGCTCTACCTGGCCCAGGCACTGCATGGCTGCCTGGTGGTGAAAGCTGGCTTCGCCCCCTAGTAGTGCCACGCGCACGTCTGCCCTACTGGACAGGGCGATATGGGGTGCTAGCTGCTGTTTCATGCTGCAAAGATAGTCTGAGATCGGCGCCACAACATATTGTGTGTTGCTATTTTTTTGATAATCAGCAGACTAACGATCGTTCATTTGTATCTGGATGCTTATGTTTGTTGAGATCCTGTTTCCGCTATGTCGGCAGGATGGATGCACAGTTGCCTCGTTTTGTGCTTGTTCCTATGCCAGCATTTTGTAATGTTGCACCATGGAGCTGCTGGAATGCTTAACACAGGCCCAGGCCGTCTGGCTCTCGGGGCGGCTCCCTTCGCCCTGGCTCCAGCAGGCCATTCAGCAGGCTGAGCAGCCTGGTGCCTCCACCTGGATCTGTGGGCCACAGGGTACAGAGTTTGCCCTGTTTGCCCAGCTTTGCACGCGTCTGGCTCATCCGGCAGTGCCCGGCCAGCAGGCCCACCGGCCCCAGCAGCTGCATTTTCTTACCGCCACCGCTCCGCAGGCGGGTGCCTGCTGGATCCCCCCACTGAGGGAACGTAAGGATGACCTGGTGGTGTGGGCCAGGTTTGCGGCCGATTGCCTGAACAAGCAGTTGGAGGAGTCGGCCCTCAACTACCTGCAGCGGCAGGACTGGCCCGGCAATACCCAGGAGCTGTTGGCCCATGTGGCGGCCTGCGCTCATCGCAGCACGCAGCCACTGCTCCAGCTGGCGGATGTGGTGGCCTAGAGCCGCACCCCAATTACCAGGATGTCATCCAGCTGCTTTTCATCCCCTTTCCAGGTTTCAAAGGCATCGTTGAGGATCTCTTGCTGCAGGCCAATGTCCAGCCGGTACAGGTCGGCCAGTAGCTGCTTGAAGCGCTTGTTCAGAAACTTCCGGTGCATACGCCCGCCAAACTGATCGGCAAAACCGTCGGTGCTGATGTAGAAGGTGTCGCCGGGCTCCAGTTTGATGGAATGCGTGGTGTAGGGCCCATGTATGTTGTTTTTGCCTCCAATGGGGTATTTGTCTCCCCGGATCTCTTTCAGCTCGCGCCCCTGCACATAGTGCAGGGGGCGGTTGGCCCCGGCAAAGCTAAGGGTATGGGTTTTTCGATCCAGGCTGCACAGGGCAATGTCCATCCCGTCTGCCGCATCACTGTTGGGGTCCATCTGGTTCAGCATCTGCACCACCCGTTCATCCAGGGTATCCAGGATAATGCCCGGTACGTACTGCTGCCCTTCGCGTATAATGTTGTTTAGCAGGGTGTTTCCCAGCACACTCATAAAGGCCCCGGGCACCCCATGCCCAGTACAGTCTACCGCTGCTAGTATGGTAACGTCTCCGCGGGTCATGTACCAGTAGAAGTCTCCAGACACGATGTCCTTGCTCCGGTAATAGATGAAGCTATTGGGTAGCCCTTTCTTGATATCGGCCATGGCGGGCATAATGGCGGTTTGTATACGCTTGGCGTATTCCAGGCTGTCCAGTATGGCTCCATTATTGCGCTCTATGAGCTCATTGGCCTGCTGCAGGCGTTCGTTTTGCTGTTTTACGCTGGCATTTGCCTGCTCCAACAGCTCATAGGCCCTGCCATTGCCAATGGCGATGGCGGTATAGCTGGCCAGGATACGCAGAAAGCTCAGGTGCTCGTGGGTATAGGCGTTTTTTGCAAAGCTCTGTACCGAGATGACCCCCAGCAGCTCTCCGCGCAGCATAAGGGGCACGTACAGGATCGACTCGGGCTTGTGGCCCTGCAGGGCGGTGGGTGCTTGTAGCTGGAAGCGGGTGTACTCTTCGTCCAGGTTGTTGATAAACACCTCGGTCTGGTTTCGTATGGAGTAGCTGCCCAGTGTAGCGCGGCTGAGGGGCTGAAACATCACGGGCTGCCGCTCGCCCTTTTCCATAATGTACTTAAATTCAATTAGCTCTGTATCCGGGTGATACAGATTTACGGCAAAGATTTCTGCGTCCATCAGCATGTTCACCTGTTCGTACAGGTTTTCGAACACCTCCTCCAGGTCCAGGGTGGTAGTCAGCTCCTGGCCTATGCGGCTCATGATGGTGAAGTCTTGGTACGACTTCTCCAACTCTTCTACTTTTTTCTGGATCACCAGCCGCTGGTTTAGCACCACCTGGGCTCGCTCGTCCATTTTGCGCTGCATCTCCAGGTTTAGCTGGCGCAGCTGGCTCAGGTGTCCGTGTTTCCACCTATATACAGCCCCGCCGGCCAGGCAGGCTAGCCCCATTACCAGCCACCAGGTATCGGCCAGTGCCTCGTACAAGAGCAGGCTGTGCAGTAGGTGCGTATCTGGCACAAAAAAATCTGGCACAAAAAAAGGCGCCCCTGTTTGGGCGCCTGCCAATATGCATAAAAATCGTAAATACAACTACCTATTTGTAGTTGAATTATAGGTGAATAACTTCATCATAGGCGGCAGCTGCGGCCTCCATGATGGCTTCGCTCATGGTGGGGTGGGGGTGTACGGCTTTTATCAGCTCGTGGCCGGTGGTCTCCAGCTTGCGTGCCACCACCAGTTCCGCTATCATGTCGGTTACGCCTGCCCCTAGCAGGTGGGCGCCCAGCAGTTCGCCATACTTGGCATCGAAGATCAGCTTTACAAACCCGTCTTTCTTGCCTGCCGCACTGGCCTTGCCGGATGCGCTGTAGGGAAACTTGCCAATCTTCAGCGTATAGCCGGCCTCTTTGGCTTTTTCCTCCGTTAGGCCTACCGAGGCTACTTCGGGCTGGCTGTAGGTACAGTTGGGTATATTGCCGTAGTCTAGTGGCTCGGGGCTATGGCCCGCTATTTTCTCTACACAGATTATCCCCTCGGCGCTGGCAACGTGGGCCAGGGCAGGCCCATGGGTACAGTCGCCTATGGCATATATACCTTCTACGTTCGTTTTGTAGTAGGGGTCGGTGTCTATTTTACCGTTGCTTAGCTTAATGCCCAGGGCCTCCAGGCCCAGGTCTTCCACATTGGCTACAATGCCTACCGCGCTTAGCAGTACATCGGCCTCCAGTACTTCTTTGCCTTGCTGGGTTTCTATGGTCACCTTCACACCGGTTCCGGTCTTCTCCACCTGCGTTACCTTGCTGGCAGTCAGGATGTTCATGCCCCGTTTTTTGTATATTTTCTCCAGGGTGGTACTCACCTCCTTGTCTTCCAGGGGTACAATTCGGTCCAGATACTCCACCAGGGTAACCTCGGTGCCTATGGCGTTGTAGAAGTAGGCAAACTCGGTGCCTATGGCCCCACTGCCCATTACGATCATTTTTTTGGGCTGCTTGGGCAGGGTCATGGCCTCGCGGTAGCCAATGATTTTCTGGCCGTCTATCTCCATGCCTGGCAGGTTTCGGCTACGGCCGCCCGTAGCTACTATGATGTGCTGGGCGCTGTAGGTGGTGCTTTTCCCGTCTTTTCCGGTTACCAGCACCTGCTTCTGTTTGTCCAGCCGGGCGGTGCCCTCCAGTACGGTGATCTTGTTTTTCTTCATCAGGAACTGTACGCCCTTGCTCATGCCATCGGCTACGCCTCGGCTGCGCTTTATCATGCCGGCAAAGTCTCCCTTGTATTCTTTTACCTCAAAGCCGTAGTCCTTTGCATGGCTCAGATAGTCGGCCACTTCGGCACTCTTTAGCAGCGCCTTGGTGGGGATGCATCCCCAGTTCAGGCAGATGCCACCCAGGTTTTCGCGTTCTACCACAGCGGTTTTAAGGCCCAGCTGACTGGCGCGTATGGCAGCCACATAGCCACCCGGTCCACTTCCGATTACGATCAGGTCAAATTTTTCCATTTCAGACACTCTTATCAGTTGAAGCGCGAATATACAGCTTTTCGCCAGCCTGATTTTTTTTGTGTGGCTGCACAATATACCCGGTGTTGTTATCGTCTATGATTTGATTATCGACGTTAACTAAATGATTTATGGTATATAGATTTGCGTAATTTTTTTATTTTATGTATTTATTGAAGTCCATCAAAACCATGCTAGCCATCGTGGTAGCCACTAGCGGCCTAGCTATCTCGTCTGTTCATGCCAGCGTTTCCTACGCCGGTGTACCCACCCATCATCAGCCGGATATGTTTTTGGCAGATCAGCCTGCCCTGCAGGCCCAGCCCGAAACAGTGGCCGGGGAAAGGGACAGGCAGCGTGAGCAGGCAGACCCCAAGGAGAAGGATAAACCGAAAAAAACAAAGCAGCCTGGCGAACGGGATAACCAGCTCTCAGCCATTATCCTGGCAGGCTTTGGCGGCCAGGTAGGCCTGCACCGCTACTACCTGGGCTACACCTGGCAGGGCGTAGTACAGACCGCTACGCTTGGCGGCTTTGGGGTATGGGCACTTATCGACCTGTACCGCATTGCCAATGGCACGCTGAAGCCCAAGGGCCGTGAATACGGGCGTAAGCTCTAGCACGGCCAGGCACAAAGGCTGTATGAGTATGTATTGTGTTTGATGAACACATATAGGTTTGAGACTACTCATGCAAAAACAGGGCTGCATTGCAGCCCTGTTTTCATTTATTCGCGCCGGGGCATCTGCCAGCTAGAAGGCAACCCCCAGCGTGGTGCCAAAGCGGATGCCGAAGCCATTTATCGAGCGTACCTCAATTTCTGAATTGTTTTCGTCCCTTCCATCCTCGTAGCTAACGCTACCACTGTTATAGGACGGGCCCAGGTAAATGTCAAACATTACCCGTTTGCCAAATATCCACTGATAACCGGCTAGTACGCCCCCGCCAAAGGTGCTGAATGTAGCCTTCTCGGTTTGCTCCCGTTCTACAATGCCACCCGAAGCGTTAATGGCTACTTCGGTATAGTCGGCCTCTAGCCTAAAGGTCTGGTAGCGCAAGAATGGCGCTACATAAAAGCCCTGCATGGCCCCTTTGTCCATCACGTAGAAGCGAAACTCGGGCGTAACGCCAAAGCCGCTGAAGCGGGTATCTGCCGTGTTGAGGCCGAAGGTGTAGAACACCCCCAGCTGGGCACTTAGGTTGTCGTTTACCGAGCGCTCGTAAAAGCCCGAAACGGTGCGCACAAATGGACTGAGCAGATTGAGCTTGACGCCATTTTTCAGGTCTTGCGCCCGGCCTAGGCCAGGTAGGGCCAGCAGGACGATGAGGAAGAGAAATTGTAGTTTTTTCATAAAAATTGGGAAAAATTTTTTGGATAAGGCAGCCTAACCAAAAGGCGTGCCAAAAGGCCCAAGCTGAGGGGCTGCTATGGCAAGTATACCGGTAGCATGTAGTAGCCGGGGGTGTACGGCACTGTGCACAGGGTGCCGGGCAGGCATGGGTATGTACAGGCTTGCGCGGAGACTAGGGGGCATTTCCTCTCCCCCCCCCGCTGGCAGTGTATGCCGGTGCTCGGCTGGCTTAGCGCCGTTCGGACACAAAGCCAGCATTTAGCAGGCTTTCGTGGCGTATTTTCTCTTGCAGCTTCAGTATGCCGCCTATCAGGGCCTCCGGGCGGGGTGGGCAGCCCGGTACATACACGTCTACGGGTATTATGCGGTCTACCCCCTTCACCACATGGTAGCCATGCTGCCAGTAGGGGCCCCCACAGTTGCTACAGCTGCCCATGCTGATGACGTAGCGTGGCTCGGCCATCTGCTCATACAGGCGGCGTATGCGGTCGGCCATCTTGAATACCACGGTACCGGCCACAATCATTACATCACTCTGGCGCGGGCTGCCACGGGGAAACACCCCGAAACGCTCCAGGTCGTAGTGGCTGGCATTGGCCGCCATCATCTCTATGGCGCAGCACGCCAGGCCAAAGCCCATGGGCCACAGGCTGCTCAGCCGTGCCCAGTTGATCAGGTCATCCAGGCGAGTTACCACGATGTTATCCTTCGCCAGCTGCTGGTCTAGTAGCGCCATGTGCGAATATAGCGTACAAACCCCATGCAGCTAGCTGCGCACCTCACCTATCTCGCCTTATTTTTGTTGTTCCGTTCCCGGCCGCTGTTGGCCGGCACCGTTCGGTTCGCTACGCATGCAGTACAGGTTATCTCGCTGGCTCTCCATCCTCCTGAACCCCAACACCCTGCAGCTGCTGGGTGCCCTGTACTGGCAGCCACGCGCCAGTGGGGCCTTTGTGCTGTGCGCGGTGGCCCTGCTGCTTCTGGTGCCCCTGGTGGCCTACCTGCTGTACACCCGGTATTATTTGCGCCGGGCAGATGCCCTGCAGGTATCCAGGCAAGAGCGCATCCTGCCCTTTGGGGTCAATCTGCTCTGTCTCCTGTTTTTTCAGGCTCTGTCGGGCCCGCTGCAGGCCACGCCCGAGCTGCGGCAGTATGTGTACTATCTGCTTGTCATCAATGTCTTGGGCCTGGGCGTTACTCTGTGCTACAAGGTGTCGCTACACCTGGCCGCCGCCGCTGGCCTGCTGGGCTACACGCTGTGGTGGCACCAGCTGGCAGGCCTGCCTGCATCCTGGCCAGTGCTGATAGGCCTGCCAGTGCTGGTGCCGCTGCTGGCCTGGGCCCGCTACCGCCAGCAGGCACACACGGTGGCCGAGCTGGCAGCCGGTGTACTGCTTGGGCTGTTCAGTGCTGCTGCGTATCTTGCCTGGCTGGCCGGGTGCTAGCCGCTTCCGTTTGTTCACCCCCCCCCTGTACCAGATACCCCAAACCGTACCCTGTTATGTCTAAAACCGCCCCAGTATTTGAGCACGTGCTGTATGAACTGAGTGATGGGATACTAACCCTCACGCTAAACCGGCCCGAGGTGTACAACGCCTTTAACGACCCCATGAGCTATGCCCTCATCGATGCGCTGAAGGCCGCCCGAAAGGACCCCGCGGTGCGGGTACTTGTGCTAACCGGTGCAGGAGACAAGGCCTTCTGTAGCGGCCAGGACCTGAAGGCCATAGCCGGCAAGCAGCGCAGCCTGGCAGATAGTGTAGAAAAGCGCTATAACCCCATTGCCCGCCTGCTGTATACCATAGAGAAGCCCATCATTGCGCGGGTAAATGGCGTAGCCGCTGGCGCAGGTGCAGGCATTGTGCTGGCCTGCGACCTGGCCATAGCTGCCGAGCATGCCAGCTTTGTCTTCGCTTTTGCCAACATTGGCCTGGTGCCCGATACCGCCACCAGCTTTGCACTGCCCCGCCTGGTGGGCCGCCGAAAGGCATTTGAACTGGCCACCCTGGGCAGCAAGATACCGGCAGCAGAGGCCCTGCAATATGGCTTTGTAAACCGCGTGGTGCCCGCCGACCAGCTGGATGCCACCGTGGCAGAGCTTGCCCAGCTGTACCGGGATAAAGCCCCGATTGCCATAGGGCTGATTAAGCGCATGCTGCTGAAGAGCGCCCACGCAGACCTGGAGGACATGCTGCAAATGGAGGCCTACTGCCAGCAGATAGCCGGAAGCACCGAGGACTACGCCGAAGCCGTTTCGGCCTTCAATGAGAAAAGAAAACCCCTATTTGCAGGCAAATAATTTTTGAGATAGTTTCAAGTTTTTCTTTGAAATATCAATTTTGTGTGCGAAATTTGCCTCATACTAATGGTTTATCCATTAGTATTATTGTTTGTTTGTTTGTTTGTTTGTTTGTAAAGGGTGGCATTAGCCGCCCTTTACTTTTTTTAAAAGATAGCCATAACCGCTCCGGGCTGCTCGCTCGATCCTGTGGAGCTTGGTCCGTGTCTGTCGGCCCGGCCTTGTGTCCCAGGCTCCTTAGTTTATAGTTTGGCGGGTACGATAAAACGCATAGATGAGCCAGTGGGCACTATACACGGTGTAACTGGTGGTGGAGGGTACCTCGTGGCTGTGGATAAGCCGTGGATAAGCCCCGGGTTGCTGTGGGAAAGCCCGCTGCGCCACCTTGATAACCTATCAAGCTTTGGCCCACGCCAGCGCGTATCTTTGTAGCTGTGCCCGGCTGGTGGTGCAGGTTATTGGCCAGGTATTGGTGGACGGCCTGTGAGGCCATGGCTGCGCCGGTGCCGGGGGTTTCAGATAAAAAACTGATTGTGAGTAAAATAGATGGCAGAGCCCTACCGATTGAATAGCGAAGAAACCGGCCGAAAGGCCTCTTCCGCCCGCATCCTGGAGGCGGGGGGGATGCCCCATGCCCTGGAGCTGGAGCAGGCCATACTAGGGGCAATCATGCTGGAGCGGGATGCCCTGACGCGTGTAACCGACACCCTGACGTCGGAAATGTTCTACAAGCCTGCGCATACCGACATCTACAAGGCTATGATGGAGCTGAGCAATGCCAGCGAGCCCATAGACAAGCTGACGGTGATGGAGCGGCTGAAAAAAATGGATCGGCTAGCGCAGGTGGGCGGCCCCTACTACATAGCCGAGCTGACCAGCCGGGTAGCCAGCGCGGCCAACATAGAGCACCACGCCCACATTGTGGCGCAGAAGTTTATCCAGCGCGAGCTGATCCGCATATGCCGCAATGTAGCCGACGAGGCCAGCGACGAGAGCAACGACATCTTTGACCTACTGGACAATGCCGAAAAGCAACTGTATGAACTGAGTACGGACAAGCTGCGACGCGAGAGCCTGAGCATGAGCCACCTAACGCACCGCACCATAGAGGAACTGCAGGCCCTGATAAGCAAGGGGGATGGCGTAACGGGGGTAACCAGCGGATTTGCCCAGCTGGACAAGCTGACCAGTGGCTGGCAACCCTCCGACCTGATCATCCTGGCGGCACGGCCCGCAATGGGTAAAACCGCCTTTGTGCTAAGCCTGGCGCGCAATGCCGCCATGCGCGGAAACCAGCCTGTGGCCATCTTCAGCCTGGAGATGGCAGCCACCCAGCTGGTGCGACGCCTGATCTCCAGCGAGGCCGAGATAGAGCTGCAAAAGATGCGAACCGGCCAGCTGAGCGATGCGGAGTGGAGCCAGCTGAATGACCGAATAGCCCGCATGAGCGAGGCCCCCATCTTTATAGACGATACGCCCGCCCTAAGCCTCTTTGACCTGCGGACCAAGTGCCGCCGCCTGAAAAGCCAGCACAACATCCAGATGGTTATAATAGACTACCTGCAGCTGATGACGGCCGAGAGCAAGAAGGGCGGAAACCGCGAGCAGGAGATCAGTGCCATATCCCGGGGCCTGAAGGTGCTGGCCAAGGAGCTGAGTGTGCCGATCATTGCCCTGAGCCAGCTGAGCCGCGCCCCGGAACAGCGCCCTGGAAATGACAAGCGCCCCATGCTGAGCGACTTGCGAGAGTCTGGAGCCATAGAGCAGGATGCAGACATGGTGATGTTTCTGTATCGGCCGGAGTACTACGACATGCTGGAGGATGAGGAGGGAAACAGCACCAAGGGCATGTGCGAGGTAATCATAGCCAAGCAGCGAAACGGCCCTACGGACCGGGTGAAGCTACGCTTTGTGCAGCAGTTTGCCCGCTTTGACGACTGGCAGGACGACCGGTTTAGCCCCAATATGCCCAAGTTTTATGCCAGCCCGGAGGCATCAGACTTTAGCGGCCTGCAAAAGGCCGGCGGTGGCTTTCAGATCTTTCCCAGTAAGATGAACGAGGATGACTATCAGGAGGGCGACTTTAGCGCGCCTTTCTAGCCCGCTGGCGCAGTTCGTCTCGTTCATTGCGCAGCCCTTTTTCTACCCCCTGTCTCAGGGCCTGCTTATCCAGGCTCACCTCCGGGTTATCCACCGTGCCGCGTATGCGCACCTGGGCATGTGCCCCCGCATCGGCAGCAGGCTGGGTTTCTTCCACCAGCTCGGCCACATCGGCCTGTGTGGCCTGCTGCTGCAGGCCCAGCAGGCCAGCCAGCTGCACCCGCACCCGGTAGTCCAGCAGGCCCTCCAGGTGGTGGCCCCCGCTTACCTCCAGGTGGGTACGGTTTACATACAGCTCCAGCGTATCCGTTAGCTGGAAGCGCCCGCGGCTAATCCGAAAGCGAGACTGGAAGTCTTCGAAGTTCATATTCTCAAAGCGATTGCCGATCAGCAGGCCCATCTGTCGCATAGGGGGGAAGTTGTAAATACGCAGTTGGCGCAGCTGCACCGTACCCTGGGCGCGTATGCCCTCGGTTAGGGGTTCTCCCTGGGCATCCAGGGGCGCCTGTGCTTCCATCTGCCCACTTAGCTGCCCCTGGGTGTAGGGGCCGATTACCAGAAACTCGCCTAGCTTGGGCAGTGCCACGAAGGCTTGTTTCAGGTCTATGTCTTGCAGTTTCAGCGTGGTCTGCAGGTAGGGTTCGGGCTGCTCCAGCTGGCTGAAGCTGCCCGATATTCGGCCTGCCAGTAGCTGCGCCTCGCACTGCGATACACGTAGCGCGCCTGGGCTCCAGCTGGCGCTGGCGGCCAGCTGCCGGGCCTGTAGCTGCTGCCAGCGCAGGTGCTGTATGCGCAGGTTGTCCAGCTTTAGCTGGTTGTCTTGCCAGGCTACGCCCACCTGCATGCCATCTGCCCGCAGGCTATCCCAGTTTAGCTGCTGTGCTTGCAGCTGTAGCTGCAGCTGCCAGGCCGCTTCGTGCGCATCCGGTTTTCCGGCCTGCTGCTCGGGCTTTTCCGTTTCCTTCCATAGGCCTAGCAGCTCGTTCAGGTCCAGCTGCCGGGCACTAGCCAGCAGCCGCAGTACCGGCTGCTGGCTAGTTAGGCCAGTCAGGCTGCCCTGGGCCTGCAGGTCGCTATGGGCACAGCGGGCGCTTAGCTGTTCAATCCGCAGGGTCTCGCCCTCGTAGTGCAGGCGGGCCGATAGCCCCTCTACCGGCCACCGCATGGCAGGGTGCTGCACACGGGCATCGGCCAGGGTAAGGGTAGCCCGGATCTGCAGTTCATCGGGCGGGCCCTGGCCCGATACGTCCAGGCTCAGCTGCCCATCGGCCTTTGGGTAGGAGAGCAGCTGGGGCCAGAAGAGTGCCACCGACCGGAGCGGTGCCTGGGCCTGTGCCGCTACGCTAAGCTTGGGCTGCAAAAAGTTATCGTACTGCAGGCTGGCCCGTATGGGCTGCCCACCCAGGGTGCCGGTGCAGGGCTGTAGGTGCAGGTAGGCCTTCCGCAGGTCGGGTGGTATGTAGAGGGCCAGCTCAGCACTCAGGTCCTTCAGCGCGGCCTGTGGGTAGGCCTTGGGCATCACGCTGCCCTGCCGGATGTGGGCTGATAGCTCCAGCGTGGTGCCCCCCAGGGGGCCATGGTAGCGGCCAGCCAACTGCAGTGCACCACCCAGGGTAGCCTGCTCATTCAGCTGCCTGCGGTAGGGGGCGGGCAGCAGGCTGTACAGCTGGGCCAGGGTAGTGCGCCCGGTGTTTAGCCGTACGTCTAGCGCCGGGGCAGGCAGGGGGCTGTAGTAGCCCGACAGGGTCAGCGGAATCTGCTGCAGTTGCAGCCGGGCATCTACCCGTACGTGGCCCGATGGCTGCTGCACCAGGGTGCCCGCCAGGCCGATGGCGGAGATGCGGGGTAGTACCAGTTGCCCGATTTGGGCCCGGTGCAGGCTCCCCTGGGCAGCCAGCCGGAGGGAGAGTTCTTTTCGCCGGAAGGCGCCCGATAGGGAGAGCTGTGCCAGCCGTATGGTATAGTGTTGCTGGCTGTGGTGGTCATCCAGCAGCAGTTCTGCCTCGCTTACTTCCAGTGCCTGCAGGTGCCAGTCCAGCGCTTCTTCCAGTGCCTGGTCATCTGGTCGGGGTTTCAGCAGCCGCTGGTAGTTCCATAGCCCGGTGGGGTCTCGCACCAGGCGCAGCCGGGGCCGGTGGATGCGGATGCCCTGGATGCGGTAGGCACCACCGCGCAGCAGGGATAGCAGGTTGAGCGAAACCTGTAGCTCCTGTGCCTCCAGCACGGGCCTCTGGCCCATGCCAAAGTGCCGGGCCTGCTCGGGGTGCAGGTGCACCCGCACCTGCTGCAGGCGCACACTAGCCTGCGGCCAGGTGCGTATCAGGTCCAGCTCCATCCGCTCTATGTACACCCGGCCTGCCAGGTATTGCCCTATCTGCTGCAGCAGGTAGGCTTCTACCCGCTCCTTGTACACAAAGCCCAGCGACAGCAGGCCCAGCACGAGCATGGCACCTGCCCACAGCAGGAACCAGAAGATGCGGCGGGCACTGCGCAGGCGGTTTCTCACGCCTGCAAATTAGCCACTGGCAGCGTGCCGGTGCCTAAAAGATTATGCTTCTGCACCGGGGTTCTGTACAGCGAGGTCTGTGGACGATTTTCGCCTCGCTCAGGGTGCCAGTCGGTCGATCTGCCAGCCATGGGGGGTGCGCCGGTAGTGCATCCGGTCGTGCAGGCGGCTGGGGCGTCCCTGCCAGAATTCGAACTCGTCTGGCACTAGCCGGTAGCCCCCCCAGAAGGGGGGTAGGGGGGGGTGGTCCGGGTTTTCCAGCAGGCGCTTTGTTTTTTCCACCAGGCCTTCCAGCTCGTTCCGGTCTGCCAGTATCTGGCTCTGCGGGCTGGCCCATGCACCCAGGCGCGAGGGTAGGGGGCGGCTGTGGTAGTAGGCTGCGCTTTCTGCGTCGCTCAGCCGCTCCACGGTGCCCTCTACCCGTACCTGGCGCTCCAGCTCGGCCCACCAGAAGCAGAGGGCGGCCTGTGGGCGGGCCGCCAGCTCTCTGCCTTTTCGGCTCTCGTAGTTGGTGAAAAAATGCAGCCCATGGTCTATGCCTTTTAGCAGCACCATGCGGCTGCCGGGTTTGCCATCCGGGCCCACGGTGGCCAGGTTCATGGCAGTAGGCTCGGGCACCTGGGCTGCCAGGGCGGCATCCATCCACTGCTGAAACTGCACCAGTGGATCGGGGTGGCAGTCGGCTTTATCTAGCGACTGCTTCTGGTAGTCTTCTCTGATTTCGGCTAAATTTTTCATCAATATCCTCATGAAATGAGCGTATGGCGTATGATAAATGCAATTAAAGTATATATTTAGAATAAGTATGACCAATCTTTTACAACCATGCCTTTCAAACTCATTTACATCACTACCCCTACGGTGGATTCTGCTACTGAGATAGCAGAGGCACTGCTTAGGGAGGGCTTGATAGCCTGTGCAAACATCCTGCCTGGCATGCTGAGCATGTATGAATGGGAGGGTAAGCTAAGGAAGGAGCCCGAGGCCCTGCTGCTCTGCAAGAGCACCAGCTACATGGTACCCAGGATTGTGGAGCGGGTGCGGGCACTGCACCCGCACGAGGTACCTTGTGTAACCAGTGTGCCCATCTTTGGCGGCAACCCCGACTACCTGAGTTGGGTAGGCCGCACCTGTGTGGCACACAAGCCGGACGGAGTGTCTCCTGCCCTCAAGGTTTAGGGAGCCTGTAGGGGGTAGCGTTTCTCCCCGGCCGGGATGTGTATGGGCAGCCGGTTTTCTGCCGGTGGCACGGGGCAGTGGGTGTAGGCCGCTGCGTCGTACGCGCAGTAGGGGTTGTGTGCGTAGTTAAAGTCTAGCACCACCGTGCTGTCTGCCCCCAGGCTCAGGTTCAGGTAGCGCCCACCTGGGTAGGTTTCCGCGCGGTTTGTGGCATCAAAAAAGGGTACAAACAGTGCATTGGGTCCGTTCTCAGGCTCGTGTAGCGCCTGCAGCCGGTAGGGCTTCCCATCCAGCTCGAACGCCAACCAGCCGGCCAGCCGGGGGGTGCCGGGTTGTGCAGGCGCTGGCAGCAGCCGGGCCTGTAGCCGGTATCGCGGGTCGGGTGGGTAGTGGGCTAGCCGCAGGCTGCTACGCTGAGACATGGGGATGGGCGATGGGGCATAGCTTGGTCGCTTCCAGGCCTCCAGCACCCGGGCCCGCTCGGCCAGTATCTGCTGTACATACGCCTCTTCGGTACTATCCATACTGCTTAGCACGGCTACACAAAAGAGTAGGAGTAGGCCCCCCCCGATTAACAAAAGCTTGTTTTGATTCATGGTCTGTAAGATAAACCGCTTAGCTGGTAGTCGAAAAAGCCTCGTGGTACCCCCGTGCTCGCAGCTGGCAGGCACTACAGCTGCCACAGCCATAGCCCCAGGCGTGCTTATGGCCACGGTCGCCCCGGTAGCAGCTGTGGCTGTCGTGTATCACCACCTCCAGGCAGCCCAGCCGCTGCGCCATCTGCCATATCTCGGCCTTTGTTTTGTGCATCAGGGGGGTATGTAGCTGTATGGGCTGGTCTAGCGCCAGGCCCAGGGTGCGCTGGGCACTTTCGATAAAGGGCTCGCGGCAATCGGGGTAGCCAGCATAGTCCGCCTGGTTTACCCCCAGCACGATGCTGCCAGCCCCAGCGCCCCAGGCATACATGCCTGCCAGGGTCAGAAACATCAGGTTTCGCCCGGGCACAAAGGTGCCGGGTAGTGCCTGCTCGCTGCCTATCTCGTCTTCCACCTCCTGGGTAGTATCTGTCAGGGCGTTGCGCGCAAAATACTTGCCCAGGTCGCTGTCCATTATCTGAACGGGGGTGCCGGCCCGGGCTGCTATCCGTTGGGCCTGGTCCATTTCTACCCGATGCCGCTGGGCATAGCCGATGATGAGTGCGTAAACCTTCTCAAACCGACCCAGTGCCCAGTATAGGCAGGTGGTAGAGTCTTGCCCTCCGCTGAAGAGGAGGATGGCATGGTGGGGATTTAGCTGAGGCATAGTTTTTTAGGGCTGGAGCTGGGCCGAATGAAGGTGTAACCGGGGGCTGCTACTGGCATGCAAGCGCCGATCTCTGTACCTTTGGCATCAAAAGTACGAAGGAATGAAAAAACTGAAATTCTGGGGGCCCTGGCTAGGCCTGAGTTTGGTTTTTGGCATGGCGGGTGCCTGGCTGATGCAGCAGTGGCAGGCGGGTGCACCCACACGGGCCGTACAGTTTGTGGAGGGTGGGGCACAGGGCCGGTTTGCAAACCTGGGGAGTGCACCCCAGAACTTTGCACAGGCGGCAGAGGACGCCAGTCCCTCGGTTGTGTTTATCAAGACGCTGAGCCAGTATGGTGGTGGGGGAGACGACTACTGGAGCTACTGGGATTTCTTTGGTTACCAGCGCCGTGGGCAGGTGAGTAGTGCGGGTAGCGGTGTTATCATGACCGCAGATGGCTATATTGTAACCAACAACCACGTGGTAGAGCGGGCAGACCAGGTGGAGGTGGTGCTGCCCAATAAGCACAGCTACCCGGCCAAAATAATCGGCACAGACCCGAGCACCGACCTGGCGGTGCTGAAGATAGAGGCTAAGGGCCTGAAGCCGATTACCCTGGGTAATAGCGACCAGGTGCGCACGGGCGACTGGGTGCTAGCGCTGGGCAACCCGCTGAACCTGAAGAGTACGGTTACGGCAGGCATTGTGAGTGCCAAGGGTCGGAATATCAACATCGTGAAGAGTCAGTTCCCCATCGAGAGCTTTATTCAGACCGATGCAGCCATCAATCCCGGAAACAGCGGAGGGGCCCTGGTGGATGTACAGGGGCAGCTGGTGGGCATCAATACGGCTATTGCTACCAAAACAGGTGCCTACCAGGGCTATGGCTTTGCCATCCCGGTGAACATTGTGCGCAAGGTAATAGGCGACCTGATAGACCATGGCACGGTGCAGCGGGCCTTCCTGGGTGCAGAGGTGCTGGATATAGATGCCAGCCTGGCCGACAAGCTGGTGGATGAGGACTACGGCGGTGTGTATGTTTTTCGGGTAGATGCAGGATCGGCTGCTGAGGCAGCAGGCCTACGGGCAGACGACATCATCCTGGAGCTGGATGGCGTGGCGGTAGATAGCAAGGCGGCTTTTGAAGAACAACTAGCCTACCGAAACCCGGGCGACAAGCTAGTGCTACACATAAAGCGAAAGGGCAGTACGCAGCCGCTGGCGGCCCAGCTAACAAACAGCGAGGGCACCACTGGTGTAATCAAGAACAGGACAGCTTACAGTGAGCTGCTGGGCTGCGACCTGAGCCCGCTAAGCAAGGTGGAACGTAGCCGCCTGGGGGTAGACCAGGGCTGGCGTGTAAGCAACCTGCGCTCGGGCGTAGTCAGCCGCATGGGCCTGCCCGAGGGCTTCGTCATCCTGAGCATAAACCGCGAAGTACCCGAAACGGCCCAGCAGCTGGAAGACCTGATAAAGGGAACACGTGGTCGGCTGATCCTGGAGGGGATAAACCCCAACGGAAGCCGGGGCACCTATAGCTTCTATTCGTATTAATAAGCGTGTATGCTCGGCAATAGCTTTCTTTGTATCTGCCAGGGGTATTTGCATGTTTGTAGTTTTAAAATTCTTCTTCCATGACTGTTCTTGATAGATATCTAACACCTGAGATGAAAAAAGGCTGGCAGTGTGTACTGCTTGCCACATTCGTCTATCTTTTGATTTTTGGTGGAACCCTGTTTCACCCCTTTGAGCCAATGCCTTTTCATAAAGGTGGCGATGGACTGAAGAATATGTATGCTCCGGTTTATCACATCGATCATGGTAAGTCGGCCTTTCATTTTGATGGAATGCTCTACCCCTATGGCGAGCACTTAATCTTTACAGATGGACAGCCTCTGATTACCTCTTCCATGTATTACCTGGCAAAAATAGGCTTGGTAGAGGGTTCAGATTTTATTATCGTACAGCAGTATGCCTATTTCCTATTTTATCTAATAGGCTGCTATTTTCTGTGTCTCCTTTTCCTAAAGCTTAATTTACCTGATTGGCTCAGTATATTACTTTCAATTGGGATTATTTTGGCCTCTCCCCAATGGTTTCGGATGCACGGGCATCATGCACTTACCTATGTGGGAATCCCTGTTTTAATGATCTGGTGGGCCTACAGGCAGACAGAGAACCCAAAGTTATGGCGGTGGTTTCTCATCGCGCTTATGGTATTCCTTTTCATGGGGCTTCATCCCTACTATGGCATTATTGGTTTGGTTTTTTATCTTAGCTTTACCTTATTATTTTTTACCCAACAGCGCGCCCATCGGCTCCAATGGCTTTTGGGAGGTTTTTCCGCGGGCCTCTTGCCCATTCTACTGTTCAGGATTTTTACCGCTATAACAGATGATGCTTCCCTGCGTTCTCCAGACCCATGGGGTTTTTTTTATTATCGTAGTTATTGGCCTACTCTTTTTCTTCCGCCGAAACAGGAATGGCTAGAAAAATACGTACAGTGGCATTGGGCTTGGGATTTCGAGGGATGGGTCTACGTGGGTATACCTGCTACACTCGTTTTGCATGTACTTCTTATCAGGCTTCTTTGGCGCCGACGGTTGGATCATCCGGTGATGTGGCGCTGGTATGGGGTAATTATTATTGGATTGCTCATCAGCGCCGGTATCCCCTTTGTACTGGGTCTTGATTTTTTGTTGGATTTTTTCCCATTCTCATTTGTTAAGCAATTCAGAAGCCCCGGCCGGATAGCCTGGATAGCCTATTACCTAGCTGGTCTTTTCAGTGTAATAGTAGTTTTTAGATGGGCAGTTAACTATCGGGTATGGGGTTTAATCATGCCTATTCTCATCGGATGCGTGAGCCTACAGGCGTACTGGACTCTTAAAAAAACCTTTGAGGCTATAACTCCCATAGATACGCATAGAGATTTCTTATTTAAGCCAGACACCTTACAAACACTAGGAGTTAGCAAGAAAGAGTATAATGCAATTTTCTCTATTCCCATGGGTGCTAGTGTGGGGTCAGAGCACTTAAAAATAGCGGAAAGTGATTATTTCTGCACACAAGTGTATGTTCTAGCCTACAAATTGGGCCTACCGGCAATTAATTATAGTTCTGCTCGTACTTCCCTTCTTGATGCCTGGGAGGTCAATCGATTTTACTATCCACATACGGCAGAAAAGCCAGAATTATTCAAGTATTTAAGAAAAAATTCGCTGATAGTCTTTTATCATGATCATCCGGCTACAGCCTGGCAAAAACAATTACTGGCGCATGCTACTAAAATTCATCAGGAAGGGCAATTCACCTACCTTTCTCTCAGCTCTAGTCAGTTGCGGGCAGCCTGGAATGCCTACACAACTGCCGATACACTCTTTCAAACTGAATCCTATTGTTTAGGAGACTGCGGCGAAAGTGCCCAGCAGACACTTGGAAAGACAGGTTTCATGGCCCCCAAGTATCTGAGCTTACCAGCCTTCAAACTTTCTACGGAGATAAAGCAGCCTGTTTTGCGCTTCTGGTATTTTGCTAAGGGCTATCCACTACAGGAAACCAAGGCGAACATCCGTATACATCGTCCCGGAAATGCACCGAAGGCGTCAACAATGGAGCTACAAGGACATGTTTCGACCTTCGATGATACGTATGTTCTGGTCGAGCTTCCACTCTCAGACGCACTGCGTCAGGGTGACAGGGTACAGCTATCGCTTGAAAACCCGAGATCAAAATTACCTTTACAGGTGAACCGGGTAACTTTGTCGGAGATTGATGAACCAACAGGTAGAAAGTTGAAGAGCGGCGTTTGGATTAACAATCTATTTTATCCAAGTTAGCGGTATGCTTGTTTTTTGTAGATTAGTGAACTATATAAAGGCATAAATTTGGGCCTAACTAGCTGTTGCTGTTTTTTTCTGATTTTTCTGATTTTTCTGATTATGACTACAGGCAAAAGTTTGCTAATCATACCCTGCTACAATGAAAGTCTGCGGCTACCTCAGTCCGACCTTTTGGCTTTTCTGGATCATCAAGATGTTATTGACTTGCTACTTGTAAACGACGGCAGTACTGACGATACGCTTCTCGTTTTGCAACGGTTTCAGTCTGGGTCGAAAGCCTCATCGCGCATTCACGTACTAGATCTCGGCCAAAATGGTGGAAAGGCAGAGGCAGTGCGTAGGGGAATGCTATATGCCTACGAGCAGCTACCCGCTTATGAACTCATAGGATTCTGGGATGCAGATGGAGCTGTTGCCTGGATGGAGGCGCTCGATTTTAGAAATATACTGATAGAGAAGCCGGATCTCCTCATGGTAATGGGCTGTAGAGTCCGACGAATGGGAGCCAGAATTGAGCGAACAACAGCTCGTCACATAGCAAGCCGGGTAATAGCCACAATTATTAGCAATATTCTCATGCTTCCTGTCTATGATACACAGTGTGGGGCGAAGCTGCTGCGCAGGGCAGTAATTCCCGCCTTATTCAGCACGCCTTTTCATTCCAGGTGGCTTTTTGATGTGGAGATGATAGCTCGCTTAATAATTGATGTAGGGTACACAAAAATAGGACAGACTCTATACGAGCATCCATTGAAAACTTGGTTGCATATGGGGGGAAGCAAAATATCCCTATTTAGCATGCTAAAGGTGCCTCGCGACTTATTTATGGAGTACAAAAGCTATCATTTTCG
>JAJTIE010000049.1 GCA_021300195.1 Bacteroidota bacterium
ACCTGCCCGGGTGGCCTGGATGTGTGCGACGCGAGCGGAAATGGCAACCATGGCGTGAAACAATAATGATGGAACCAATCTTTAAAAAAGTATGATACCAATTCTGATTGTAATTTCAGCTTGCCTCGCCGGTTCCTGTTATGGACAAGGTTCTTCGGGTGCACTGGCGTTTTCCGGGAGTTCCTACTTATCTATTGGAAATTCGGTTAGCGTTAGGCCCAGCACTGCACTTACGCTGGAAGCATGGGTGTATGTAACCAATCACCTAGGCACTGACAGGCGCATGCTGATAAGTAAAGATGATGACTGGAATCCCGCCACCTCGGGCTACCATATGTGGATAGAAGGGGGAAGTGGTACACCTGTCTTTGGCGTGGGGAACAATGTGGTCAATGGAACTTATGTTGCTGGTGCAGACCCTTTTCCCCTGAATGGGTGGCATCATCTGGCAGGTACTTTTGTAGCGGGTACCTTGCAGCTTTATCTGGATGGAGTGCTTATTGCAAGCAGTAATTCTGCGCCGGCCACCATCGGCTATAGCACAGATGAGCTAAGAATTGGCAGGTTAAGCGCCGCGTTTTCCACTTACAATTATTTCTTTGATGGTAGAGTAGATGAGATTCGCATCTGGAACCGCGCCCTAACGGAGGCCGAAATTCGCCATAAGATGACCGAGCGGCTGACGGGCACAGAGCCAGGCCTAGCAGCCTACTGGCGTATGGACGAGGGCACAGACAACACCTGCCCTGGCGGCCAGGACGTATGCGATGCGAGTGGAAATGGCAATCACGGAACTAAATTTTAAGAAAATGAAGAAACGGTTGTTTAGTACTTTTGTTGTGAGTATTTGCCTTGCTAGCTTGGCGGTTGCCCAGGGAGCAGGTAGCTCACTGGCGTTTGATGGCGGCAGCAGTCATGTACAAATAGGCAGCGGCTCGAGCCTCAATCTAGAGGGTAGTGCCATCACCATTGAAGCCTGGATTTTTGTATCAGGCTATCCCGTGGTGTATCCCACTATCATTGCCAAGGGTAATTCCTTAAATAGTTATGAGTTTGATGTTCACAACAGCGGCGCGCTAACATGGTCACTTGGCCTCTCATCCGGTCAGAAAACGTTGACGAGTCTTGCCGGCACAGTTGCCAGTAATACCTGGGTGCATGTAGCTGGAACTTATGATGGGTCACGAATGCGTTCTTATATAAATGGGATTGAGGTGGCTAGTGTGAATGCCAGTGGAGCGATAGTGGGCAATGCACTGCCACCCCGTATTGGGATACGTACCAATTGTTGCTCCCCCACTTCCTCTATTGGGTCGCCATTTCAGGGAGAAATCGATGAAGTGCGCATCTGGAACCGAGCACTTACACAGGACGAAATCCGCCACAGGATGACCGAGCACCTGGCAGGTACCGAGCCCGGCCTGGTAGCCTACTACCGTATGGATGAGGGCACAGACAATACCTGCCCCGGCGGCCAGGATGTATGTGATGCCAGCGGGAATAATAATCATGGAATTAGATACTAAAGAATATGAAAATCTTATCAACTTTCTCCCTGGTACTGCTCTTTTCTGTTTCTGGCTTTGCTGAGGCCCAGCCGGGCCGCGCAATAGACATAGATGGCATAGGCTATGTACAGGTCCCCAATTTCAGCAGCCTGGATGGTGCCAACGACATTACCCTGGAAGCTTGGGTATACCTGAAGAGCGACGCAGCCGAATGGGACCGCATCCTTGATGCTGACTCAGGTGTAAGTGGGGCGAATCAGCAGCCCCGGTTTATGATGGGTTTTGGCATGAACAACCGTATTCGCTTCCGCATTAATGATTATGGCCAGTATCAATACCTATTTGGTATGGAGAGCATTTCCGCAGTACCTACCAGCCAATGGGCGCACATTGCATGTGTACGTTCATCGGGCAACATGCGCATCTATATCAATGGTGTTCAAGATGCGAATGTCGGATACTTTACTAATCCGATTCAGACATTTGCCAATAACCCGGATCTCAGCATTGGGTCAATAACAGGATATTTGGGATGCGGTGGGCCATGTTCCTACCTGCCAGGTATGGTAGACGAAGTGCGCATCTGGAGCCGCGCGCTGAGTGAGGCGGAAATTCGCCATAAGATGACCGAGCGGCTGGCGGGTGCTGTGCCCGGCCTGGTGGCTTACTACCGCATGGATGAGGGCACAGACAACACCTGCCCGGGCGGCCAGGACGTATGCGATGCGAGTGGAAATGGCAATCATGGGGTTAAGTTTTAGCAACCAGCAACCAGCAACCAGCAACCAGCAACCAGCAACCAGCAACCAGCAACCAGCAACCAGCAACCAGCAACCTCCTAGTAGTTAACTAAAAGGAAATAATCCCATGAAGCGTCTGATTTTATTTACTATTTGTTATTCGCTGTTCGCTAGTTACGGGCAGGGGAGTGTAAGTGCCTTAAGTTTTTCCGGCGACGGATACATTAGCCTCCCTAGTACAATTGCCTTTGACAATCGCGATTTTACCGTATCTATGTGGGCAAAGATTGACCCCGTGCAGCCCATTTATTTCACGAACCTGTGGGGAAGTGGATACACTCAAATAGGCTCGGGGTATACACGCGACATTGAGTTTTATCTGGAAACGAGTGGAACCCCGGCAAGGACAACCCCAGGAATTCATGTGCGAGATGGCAGTTCTGCCTTGGGTGTTGCTACCAGCTTTCAGGTAAACGATGGTGCCTGGCATCATCTGGTTTTTATGCGAACAGGTTCCGTTTTTTCTATACACATCGATGGTATTTTGGCCGGTGCTAGTTCGGGTGCATTGGGCGATTTAGATGATACGGGTGCCCCAGTACGGCTCGGCAGCCTTTTCTTTTCTATGCAGGACCGGCGAATGAGAGGTGTGCTCGACGAAGTAAGCATCTGGAACCGCGCGCTTACAGAGGATGAGATTCGCCACAAAATGACCGAGCGGCTGGCTGGCACCGAGCCTGGCCTGGTAGCTTACTACCGCCTGGATGAGGGTGCAGACAATACCTGCCCGGGTGGCCAGGATGTGTGTGATGCCAGCGGGAATAATAATCATGGGGTGAAGTTTTAGTAAGAAAAAGTTTATTAAGAACGCATGAAAAAGATTCTGCTATTTATTGCCTGCTGCCTCTTTGCTATCGCCTATGGCCAGGGCAGCGTTCGGGCCCTGGGCTTTACGGGCGATCGAGTGCCGATGCCGGGTGGGGGTATACCCACTGAGGCTAATCCGCCAGCAGGTGTTAGCATCAGTCATTCGTTTCTTAATAACAGGGCCGAATACACCTGGGAGGCCTGGGTCTTTAATCAATCTAACGAGGAGAGTTGGGTATACGGGGAAGGGAATCCGCAGCTCACTTTTGCCGTTGGACTCGGCCCGGGTGTGTTCTATGTTGCTGCCCACAATGAGGGGGTTTCTCCCCCATGGCAGCTTGTTAGTATCCCCACCGGAGCGGCTGTACCCACCAATGAATGGGCCCATTTTGCGGTTACGCGAAGAAACAATGGAACCACTACCTTGTACATAAATGGCGTACAGGTTGCTACTGGGGCGCTACATGTGCAGAGCCACTCGGCTACGAGCCAGGCCGCAATTGGTATAAACCCTGGCTTCACCTCTCAGATTGATCTGCCCTTTAGGGGGATAGTGGACGAAGTCCGCATCTGGAACCGCGCCCTAACGGAGGACGAGATCCGCCACAAAATGACCGAGCGACTGACGGGTAGCGAACCCGGCTTTGCTGCTTATTACCGCATGGATCAGGATGCTTGCCCAGGGGCAGATGTGTGTGATGCAAGCGGACAAAACAATCATGGCGTGCGGTTCTAGGGAGTGGAAGATTTTTTTACCGTATGAATACTTAAAAATGAAGAACATGAGAGGGATATTACTAATCGCATTTTTCAGCCTATTTGCTATGGCCCATGGCCAGGGGGCAGGTAGTGCGTTAGATTTTAATGGGGTAGCCGGAGGCATTCGTGTGGGCAATAGCGCGACCCTTAACTTTGGTCTTGGTGATTTTTCCCTAGAGCTATGGGTAAGGGTACCGTCCACCCTTACCCTGGAGGAACTAGTTGTGGTTGGGAAGCGCCCTGTCTGCGGAAATTCAAACTTTTGGAATATCCGAACAAGCCCCACTGATGGTATATACCTGGAGGTTTCGAATAGTGCTCTAGGTGAGGATGACCGTTGTGGTGCGGGTCTCATTTATGATGGCGAATGGCATCATGTTGCCTTCGTCCGCCGTGGCCGGGAGATTCGTAGTTACCGCGACGGAAGCCTTTTCGCTACAACCACTCTACGTTTCGATTACAATGTAGATAACTCGGTTGACATGTTTATCGGCGATGGTGTCTGTGCCGGGATTGGCCGTAATGGGCGAATGCAAGGCAATGTAGATGAGCTCCGCATTTGGAGCCGTGCCCTAACAGAAGAGCAGATCCGCCACAAAATGACCGAACGCCTGCGGAACGCTGAGCCCGGCCTGGTGGCCTACTACCGCCTAGATGAGGGTGCAGACAATACCTGCCCAGGCGGCCAGGATGTATGCGATGCCAGCGGGAATGCGAATCACGGGGTAAAATTCTAGCTTAACCTAATAGGATAATGAAAAAGAGGTTCATTTATTTCGTTTCGATCCTCTGCCTGCTCACGGTAGGCCAGCGGTCGGTATGGGCACAGGGCAGTGTTCGTGCACTTAGCTTTGATGGAAATGACTGGATACGCCTGCCCCTGCTGAGTAGCCTGAACGGCCAGCAGCAGGTAACCTTCAGCTGCTGGGTGCGCTATGGCGACCCTAACGTAAATCAAACACTTTTCGCACATTGGGGAAATAGCGTAAACCCTGTTGGCACCAATGTGGGTTTCTATATCACGCTATTGAATCACAGACTGACGGCCAACACAAGTGCTGGCTGGTGGATGCAAACAGCAGCTGAGCCACTAGTGCCGGGCAATTGGTATCATGTGGCGGTGGTATTTGACGGCACGCTGGCCACCGATGCGGAACGCATGCGGATGTATGTGAACGGAGAACAACAGCTTGTAGACTTCACGAATCAACCGGTTCCAGTGCCTACAGCCATTGGAGATCGTGCAGTGATTACCCAGATCGGTGCCCGTAGGGATAACGGTAACGTACTGATAGACCACGTACGCGGTGGCGTTTTGGATGAAATGGCACTATGGTACCGGGCTCTTAGTCCTACCGAAATTCGCCACAAGATGACCGAGCGGCTGGCGGGTAACGAGCCCGGCCTGGTGGCCTACTACCGGATGGACGAGGGCGCTGACGGAACCTGCCCAGGCGGCCAGGATGTGTGCGATGCCAGCGGGAATGCGAATCACGGGGTAAAATTCTAGCTTAACCTAATGGGATAATGAAAAAGAGGTTCATTTATTTCGTTTCGATCCTCTGCCTGCTCACGGTAGGCCAGCGGTCGGTATTGGCACAGGGCAGTGTTCGTGCACTTAGCTTTGATGGGAATGACTGGATACGCCTGCCCCTGCTGAGTAGCCTGAACGGCCAGCAGCAGGTAACCTTCAGCTGCTGGGTGCGCTATGGCGACCCTAGCGTCAATCAGACGCTGTTCACCCACTGGGTGAACAGCGTGCAGCCCGTTGGGGCCAATACGGGTTTTTATGTCACACTATTTAACAATAGACTGGTGGCCAACACGAATGCTGGGCTGGGTATGCAAACAGCAGCTGAGCCATTAGTGCCGGGCAATTGGTATCATGTGGCGGTGGTGTTTGACGGCACGCTGGCCACCGATGCGGAACGCATGCGTATGTATGTGAACGGAGAGCAGCAGCTTGTAGACTTCACCTTTCAAACGGTTCCGGTTCCCACAGCCATTGGAAACCGTGCCGTGATTACCCAGATCGGAGCCCGACGCGGTAACAGTAATGACCTGATAGACTACGTACGCGGTGGAGTTCTGGATGAGATGGCCCTTTGGTATAGGGCCCTTAGCCCCACCGAGATACGCCATAAGATGTGCGAGCGGCTGACGGGTACAGAGCCAGGCCTAGCAGCCTACTGGCGTATGGACGAGGGTGCTGATGGAACCTGCGCCGGCGGCCAGGATGTGTGTGATGCCAGCGGAAACAACAATCATGGAGTTAAATTTTGAGAAATATGAAAACTAAAGGTGCGCGATTATTCATGTATATAATTACGGGTATGGTAGTTGCACCATATCTCGTAATCGCCCAGGGGCCTGGAGGGGCGCTGAATTTTGAAGGTACATCACGGGTGGCAGTTGCCTATAACCTGGCAGGTCATTCCCATTACACGATAAGCGCTTGGACAAAGGCGAGTATCGTGCCGAGTGGTACGAGTCATTATGACCAACGGCATGTGTTGAACCTACAAGGTACAGCCATGATTTATGGAGATATAAATGGGCAGTGGCGCATGGGATTTATGGGAAGTGACGAAATCTGGCATGGTGCCTATATAGGATCCATAGAGCCGGGCGTATGGGAGCATCTATCGCTTGTGTTTGATCGTACCGCAGGTTTCGCATTTATGTATCGGAATGGCAATCTTATCTCGAGCCTCCAACTACCTGCTGGTATTTTGCCAGTTGTTCCACCATGGCAGTCTGCTACGCTTGCCAATCATTCCGGCATAGGTGCCGGCGAAGACTTAAATACCAAACTATTTAGGGGCGACATTGATGAGGTACGTATCTGGAGCCGCGCCCTTACCCAGGACGAAATTCGCCACAAGATGTGCGAGAAACTGACGGGCACCGAGCCTGGCCTGGTGGCCTATTACCGCATGGACGAGGGCGCAGACAACACCTGCCCCGGCGGCCAGGATGTATGCGATGCCAGTGGGAATGGGAATCATGGGATTAAGTTTTGAGCTTTTTTTCTAGACATAAAGTTTTTGCTGTATGAAGAATTTATTGTACCTGCTTTCTCTTGCTTTGTTTGCTACAGCCAGCGGGCAGGGTAGTGGGCGGGCTTTGTCCTTCCAAAATGAGGTTCATTATGTAGAGGTAGCTCCGGCAAATAGTCTAGGGGCAATGCAGGAAGGCACTGTTACAGCCTGGGTAAAGCCGAGTTCATCTGAGAACTACGGCGTGCTGATCTCTACCCGCCAGGTGGGGAGTGTTAATAACCGACAGTTTCCTATTCATGCTGTGTATGATGCAGCTACCGGTGGTATTCGGTTTGGTGTAGTGATGGTAAGCCGGACGGGCGATCTTGTTTATGTAGGAAATACCACGGTCAGTTTCACCCCGGATCAGTGGTATCACTTGGCCTATGTATCGCAGGAGGGATCCGGTACTTTTTCCCTTTATGTAAATGGGGAAATACAAGGTATGCAGACAGTTGCCGGCGGCCCTTCAGACTTTTTCTTTTCTGACGCAATGCAGGACGGAGATTTCATTCAGTTGGCTGCCAAAAGCGATTATGCAGGGATTCACCGGGGTCATTTGAGCGGTGTCCTCGATGAGATATCTATCTGGGATTACCCCCTTTCTGCTACAGATATCCGCCACAAGATGTGCGAGCAGCTGGCCGGCACGGAACCGGGCCTGGTAGCCTACTGGCGTTTCGATGAGGGGGTGGACAATAGCTGTACTTCCGGGGCCGACCTGTGCGACCAAAGCGGCCACGGGCTAGATGGCACACTGTTCTAGCCTTTTGTCCATCTTTCTTGGCCGCCCCCCTTGCCTGTTTGGCTAGTTCAGGTTGAATACTAGCTGTATGTGTGGATGGGCCAGCAGGCTGGCCAGTAGCTGCTCCCGCGCTCGTTGGTCATAGGCTCCTGCTTGAAACAGGCCCCTATAGGGTCCTTCCATGGCCTCTTCCAGCTGTTTCTGGCGAGCTTCCAGGCTTTGCAGTATGCTCTGTTGGTGCGGCAGGTTAAACTTCATCTGCCCGGGGTCTACCCATCCCGCCTGTATAAAGCCCTTGGTTTTGCGCTGGCAGCGGCAGGGGTTATCGGGGTTCACCAGGCCGCACTTCTGGTTCATAAACGCCCGTAGGTCGCGGCGCGCCCGGCTTAGTATCTGCCGGTAGTTGTCTTCACTCAGCTCGGTTAGCTCGGCCCCCTCTCGGGTGCTGAGTTCAAAAATTTCGCCCAGTACATACACCAGCCTCTGGCGCCTATCCAGGCACAGCAGCATGCCGGCCAGGCAGCCCAGCTTGGCCTCTTGTATCAGCTCCTGTTGGCTAAGCTGCTCTTCGGTGCTCAGGTCTTCATTTGGCACCGCATCCAGCTCGGCCCCGAAGGCCTCAAAGCTGCCAATGGCCTGCTCCATGGGTCGCCGCTTCATCTCCAGGAAGTGATTCATGGCGATGCGGTACAGCCAGGTGCGAAAGCTGCTGCGTCCCTGAAACTGATCCAGGCGGGTCAAGGCCTTGATCAGTACCTCCTGGGTCAGGTCCTCGGCATCCGCCGGGCTGAGTACCAGCCGCCAGGCCACGTTGTAGATAAACGGGCGGTGGCGGGCCAGTAGCAGTTCTAGCGCTGTGCGAGACCCCTCCCTGGCGGCAACCAGCAGTGCCTCATCGCTTGCTTTGGGGTCAGGCTGTGGCTTATCGGGTTGCTGCATCCTTAAAGTGTTTGAAATAGATAATTTCTTCGATCATGCTCAAAAAAGTAGCCACTTTCGGGCTGGGATTCTGCATCACCTGCTCTGCCGCAGCCTGGGCCTGCTCCAGGCTCTGCCACTGCACGTAGTCTACCAATACCTGGGTGTCGTCTGTGCTCACCTCTACCCGGCGGTTGATGAACCCTGGGAATTTCGCCAATTCCTCGTCTACTGTATGGAGAATAAAGGTGCGATCGGCATCGGCTTTTATCCTGTACACTACCAGTTCGGTTACTTGTTGCGCTACTGCTATCGTACTCATGTTAATGAAAATCAGGGTGATTAAAAATGCTTTTACACCCTTTGGACGCAGCAATATGGGGGCTGTGACAATGGCTGGTGCGATCAGTTTTTGTTTCGATACCTGCGGGAGAGTTTGGCCATTCGCTCCAAGCGACGCATGCGCCGGCTGCCTATGCGCACTACTAGCTCCAGGCTCGATAAATAGAGCGCGAATAGCAGGACATTCAGGTGGATATTGAACAGAAAATAGGAGAGTACAGAGGCGAGGCCCAGGAAGAAGAAATATCCAAAGAAGTCGCCCATCAGCTTTCCGGCCTCTCCCATTTCCATCGCATCCCGCCGCCTGGCTTTTGGCCTTAGCTGGTGCAGGGTAAATACATCCAGCGACATAAAGAAATAGGTAATGAACAGAAAGAGCAGAAACCAGCTATTGATTACCATATCGCCTTCTTCCAGTGCCAGCAGGGCATTCACCAGGATGAGGGGGCCAGGCATATTGCCTAGCATGGTTTCGTGTATGTCTCGGTCTTCAAAGTCGCCTACCACTACAATCTTTCCCCCCAGGGCCTTGCGCAGCTCTTCGGGGCTGTACCACTGCAGGTCCTGTATGTTGTAGTATTCATAGCCACCTTTTCGGGTGGTACTCAGGTGGTAGGGCCGTATGCGAAAATCCAGGATAAAGGTATTCAGAATGGGCTGCCCGTTTCGCCAGCTCAGCAGCCAGTTGCCCGATATCTTGGTGCCCGGGTGCAGGGCTTCGTACAGCTGTACGGGCACTGTTTTCAGGCTATCGTATAGCAGGGTAAACTTGTAGAAACTCCCAAAGTCGTCGGTATAATCCGCCAGCCCGATGGGGATATCAAACACAGGCCGGATGGGTTTGCCGGTGTTGGGGTCTCGGTGATAACTGGCCACCATGCGCGGGGTGTGGGTAATGGTGGCCCGCAGCAGGCTATCCTGCTCCGTGGCCAGGTCGAAGTTGATGTCTACTAGCAGGTAGCGGTGTGCATCGGCGGTATTTACCTGCCGGAAAAACTGCCCCAGCACCTGGCGGTCGGTAATGGGCTGGTTGCCTATGGGCAGTCCCTCTGCATCTGTTTTGGGGATCAGGCTCTTGGCCCAGCTCACGTTTACGAACACAAAACGCCCCTGGGGGGGGTGGTCATCCAGGCCCAGCACCAGCCGCCTAAGGATGGTGGTGTACTTGGTCAGCAGGGCCTCGTCGGCATAGCTGATGGGCTGGTTCAGCCAGATGTAGCTGAGCACCAGTAGCCAGATGCTGTGCAGTGTGCAGATAGCCAACAATATCCACCGGCTGCGAAAGGCCGAGATAACATGCATTTTCATCCCCATCAAGATGCATATTTTTTTCGAGCGTACCCCACTGCACCCGCGCGGGGCCGTATCTTTATTCCCATTACAGGTCCGCCCCGCTCATGTCTGGCGAAAAGAAATACCGCAATGCGTTTAGCCTGGCAGAGGCACTGCAGCAGTGGCTGGCCGATAGCGGGCTGGCACGCGAGCATGCCGTGCACCGCATACACCGGGAGTGGACGCAGATAGTGGGGCCAGCCCTGGCCCGGCAGACGAGGCAGCTGCGCTATGAGCAGGGGGTGCTTACGGTGGAGGTAGAGTCTGCCGCATGGCGGCACGAGCTGACGCTGGCCCGCGAGCGGCTGCGCGATACGATCAATACCTACCTGGACATACCCCTGGTGCAGGAGATAAAGGTTCGCTGACCCGAAAGCCCCTGCTACGCTGCTAGTGCAGGCTGAAGGTGTCTTGATCCATCCAGGCAGGGAAGCGGTCTCGATACTGGCTGAGCGAGGTGAGGCTTAGGGTACAGGTGGCTACCCCTACCTGGTGGGGGCTTAGGCCGCACAGCACCTCGCCCTGGTAGTCGTACAACGCGCTGTGGCCGGCATATACATGGTCCAGGCCATCTTTCCCCACCCGGTTTACGCCTGCCACATAGGCCTGATTTTCGATAGCGCGGGCGGCCAGTAATTTCTGCCAGTGGGCGCTGCGCCGCTCGGGCCAGTTGGCCACATACAGGGCCAGGTCATAGGCCAGCTCTGTATGGTCTATGTGGTTTCGGCTCCATACCGGGAAGCGCAGGTCATAGCACACCAGGGGCAGGATGCGCCAGCCCCGCCAGTGCAGGATGGGGCGTTGGTCCCCAGCCTCATACACCTCCTGCTCGCCCGCCATGCGGAAGAGGTGCCGCTTGTCGTAGGCGGTGTAGCTGCCATCGGGCTGTACGCCCAGCATGCGGTTGTAGTAGCGGCCCCCCTCGGTGGCTATGAAGGAGCCGCACACCAGCGCATCCTTCCGGGCGGCCAGGTGGCGCATCCAGGCCAGGGTGGGCCCATCTGTGGGCTCGGCTAGCCGCGCAGCCTGCATGCTGAAGCCGGTGGTAAACATCTCGGGCAGCAGGATCAGGTCGCTGCCGGTGGTGGTGGCCAGCAGCTCGTCCAGCATACTGCGGTTTTGTTCGGGCTGCTCCCAGGCCAGGTCTGCCTGCACCAGGGTTATATGGAAAGACTCGGACATGGCTACAAGATACAGCCGGATTCGCTACCGGCCTCACTCCGGGCGGCTGGGTTCGGCAGCTTGCACAGGGGCCTACTCTGCCCGCACCACAGGTTTGGCTATACCGCACACAGGCGTTCTGCGGCGGCATCCAGCACGGCATCTTCCTTGGCAAAGCAGAGGCGAATCACCTTCTGATCTTCCTGGTCTCGGTAAAACACTGAGATGGGAATGGCAGCCACACCATGCTGGCTAATCAGCTGTCGGCAGAATTCTACGTCCGATAGCGCCGACAGCCCCTCCAGCTCCCGGAAGCTGTAGAGATGAAAATAGCTGCCCTGGCTCGGTATGGGCTTCAGCCTGCTGCCCTTCATCAGCCGGTTGAAGCGGTCCCGCTTCTGGCCAAACAGGGTTTTCAGGTCTTGTGCCAGTGTGGGCTGGCTAGCCAGGTAGGCAGCAGTACCCACCTGCATGGGGGTGCTTACGGCAAATACAATCTGCTGATGAAAGCGCCGCAGCTCCTGTGTAAGGGCAGCCGGTGCCATGCAGTATCCAATCTTCCAGCCGGTGGTATGCAGGGTTTTGCCCAGGCTGCCAATCACAAAGCTGCGAGCAGCCAGGTCGTCATACTGCGCCATGCTTAGGTGTGGCTGTCCGTTGAAGACGATGTGCTCATACACCTCATCGCTTATAATCAGCATATCGCTATCTCGGGTGATGGAGCGCAGTGCCTCTATGTCTGCCGCATCCAGCAGCTGGCCACTGGGGTTGTGCGGATTGTTCAGGATGATGGCGCGGGTTTTGCTGGTTATCAGCCGCTTCACCTTGTTCCAGTCTATGCGGTAGTCTGGATAACTGAGTGGGATGTGCACTGGCTGGCCGCCATTGGCCCGTATGGCCGGCACGTAGCTCTCGTATGCGGGGTCGAATACGATGACCTCATCCTCGGGCCACACTACGGCCGATATAACGGCATACAGGGCCTCTGTGGCCCCGCTGGTGATGGTAATTTCGGTTTCGGGCTCGTAGCGGCGGCCATTTTTGCGCTCGCACAGGCGGCTCAATTCTTCGCGCAGGGCCGGCACGCCTGCCATGGGGGCATACTGGTTGTGGCCATCCAGCATGGCCTGGTGCACGGCCTGTACCAGCCTGGCATCTGGCTGAAAACCCGGAAACCCCTGCCCCAGGTTGATAGCCTGGTGCTGCTGGGCCAGCCGGGTCATCTCATAAAAGATACTGGAACCCACATCCGGCAGCTTGCTGGATAGTTTCAGTACAGGCAGTTCTGTAGAAGAGGACATGACGAAGCGGGAAGAATAGTAGACCAATGTGCACGCTTATTCGTTGGATTGCAAGTATTTTTTTTGACACAGAATTTATCTAAAATGCGCCTATGAAGCCATGGATCTTGAGGGGTGTACTGTGCCTGGCTGCCTGTATGGCTGTGCCCGCTGCTCGTGCACAGAGCACGGGGCAGCTGCGCGTGCAGGCAGACTCTGGCGACGTGCGGGCAGCCATTTGGCTGGGCGAGCGCTATGGGATGGGTACCTGGGACACCCGGCCCCAGCTGGACAGTGCCCAGCACTATCTGCAGCTGGCCAGCCAGCGGGGCAGTGCCGATGCGGCCTACCTGCTCGGCATTACCTACCTGCACGGGCTGGGGGTGCAGCGTAATGAAAAGACGGCTGCCGAATGGATGCAGGCAGCTGCCGACCGCGGAAACACCCAGGCACTACTGGCCATGATGCGCGTATACGCCCACGAGAGCAGCATGTTTGAGGCTAGCCACCTACAGCTGGGCCGCGATGATGCCAAGGCACTGGCCTATGCCCTGCGTGCAGCACGGGCCCGTGCGCCCGAGGCCCTGCACTACTGCGGCATAGCCTACCACGCGGGGCGGGGCACAGCCCGCAATGACAGCCTGGCACTGGCATACATGCAGCAGGCAGCGGTGCAGCTGGGCTACCCACCGGCACAGCAGGAACTGGCCTGGTGGTACTACCGCGGGCTGACGGAGGCGGGTACGGACCTGGAGCTGGCCCAGCACTACTACCAGCTGCTGGCAGACAACCCCACTAGCGACCTGAACCAGACAAGTGCAGGCCGCGTGGGCGCACACAGCTGTGCGCAGTGGCTGCGCATAACCGCAAACCTGCACTGGAGCCTATTGCTGCCCGACCCCCTGATGGCCCCCCAGCTGTATGTGCGGCCCTAGGGATGGGTTATTTCAGTTAGGGCACATTTCCGATCTTTGTAACTATGAAAATCAAGTGGAAAGGTGCCGCAGAGCGCTACCTGATTGTGGTTTGGTTTGCTCGCTTCGAGCGATTTGGCAGCACGGGCTTTCAGGCGGTGGCCTTTCTTACCCTCTTTGTCAGCATGCTTACCGCAGCCCCATTTGTGTACTATGTACAGCAGGGCCGCTATACCCTGCTGGATAACGCGCTCACCTGGGTGCTCTTTCTGCTGGGCTACTTCCTGGCCATCTTTGTTGTGCAGAACCTGATCTGGCTGCTGATTCGGGCAGTTCTGTACCTGCTGGAGGAACTTTAGCCCTGGCTCTGGCCCCTGGCTAGTGGGTGCTTTGCTTGCCGTTCATCCCTGTCAGCTACCGTTTCGGTATTTCATGGGCGCATTTGTGTCGCTTCTTTCTATATTCGCCCCTTTAGTAGTGTAGTTATCCATCCATTCTTAAACCTTATGAAAAAACTGAAAGCAACCTGGGTAGCCCTGGTGCTAAACCTGTGCATTGGGCTGCGTGTGCTGGCCGGGCCACCCACACCGCCGCCAGATGAGGGGATGTGGCTGCCCCTATTGATTAGCCAGAACATAGAGGAAATGCGTGCCCTGGGCTTTAAGCTGACAGCCGAAGACATCTACAGCGTGAACAAAAGCTCGCTGAAGGACGCCATCCCACAGTTTGCCGGGGGCTGTACCTCCGAGCTGATAAGCCCCGATGGCCTGATCCTGACCAACCACCACTGTGGCTACGATGCCATTGCGGCCCGCAGCACCACCGATCACAACTACCTGCGCGATGGTTTTTGGGCTATGACGCGTGCCGAGGAAATCCCGAATCCGGACCTGGAGGTGAAATTCCTGGTGCGTATGGAGGATGTAACCAGCCGCTTGCTGGCCCAGGTGGCCGCCGGGGCTACCGAGGATGAGCGCGAGCGCCTGGTGCAAGAGGCCATTACAGCACTGGAAGAGGCTGCCATAGAGGGCACACACTACACGGCCGAGGTGAAAGACTTTTTTAACGGCAGCGAGTACTACCTGTTTGTGTACGAAGTGTTTACCGATGTACGCCTGGTGGGCACCCCCCCCGAGAGCGTGGGAAAATTTGGCGGCGACACCGACAACTGGATGTGGCCCCGCCATACAGGCGACTTCAGCATGTTTCGCATCTATGCAGGCCCGGACAACAAGCCCGCCGCCTACAGCACCAGCAATGTGCCCTACAAGCCCCGCCACTTCCTGAAAATAAATGTGGGCGGCGTGAAGAAAGGCGACCCTGCCATGGTAATGGGCTGGCCCGGTAATACCGACCGCTACCTTACGGGCCACGAAATGGAAGTGCAGGCGGAGAAAATAAACCCCCTGTACATCAAGCTGTTTGGCAAAAAGCTGGAGGTGATAAAAACCTACATGGATGCCGATCCCGCAGTCAAAATACAGTACGCCAGCGAATATGCTCGCACAGCAAATGCCTGGAAGTATTTTATTGGTCAAACAGAAGGCCTGGCCAAACTGGATGTAATCGAAGAGAAAAAGCAGCAGGAAAAAGCCTTCAACGCCTGGGTAGCCCAGAGTAACAAGAGCGAGTACGAGGGTGTTATCCGCACCATCAATGACAACGTGGATGCATCGGTAGAAGGCCTACAGGTGTTCCTGCACATGAATGTATCCCTCTTCGCGCCCAAGCTGGTCCTTACTACCTTCCAGAAAGGCTTTGGCCTATACAGCGTAATGGACCCCGGCACCGGCAAGAACAAGCGAAAAGTGGATGCCGCAGAGGTGCGCGCCACCGCAGATGCCCTGGCCACCCAGCTGGACGAAATCTACGGGCACTACCACATGCCTGTAGACCGCGAAACGATGGCCACTATGTTTGCCCTGTATGCCAAGGACATAGCGGCAGACAAGCATCCCGAGATTTTCAAACTGGTGCAGAAGAAGTTCAAGGGCGACTATGCCGCCTACGCCGCTTTTGTTTATGCCAACAGCGTTTTTGCCACAAAAGAGAAACTGGCCGCCTTCTTAAAGGCCCCTAAGTGGAGCGTGCTACAAAACGACCCCGCCATACAGCTTGCACAGGGTCTGGTGTCGGCTGTAAGGGCCGAGTACGGCGCTTACCAGCAGCACCAGCATGCTAATGACGTGCCCTACCGGCAGTATGTAGCCGGCCTGCGCGAAATGCAGCCCGACAAGAAGTTCTACCCCAACGCAAACTCCACCATGCGCGTTACCTACGGCACCGTGCAGGACTATAGCCCCGCCGATGCGGTGCACTATGATTACTACACCACCGCCAGGGGAATCCTGCAAAAAGAAGACCCCAAGGACGAGGAGTTTGTGGTGCCCGACAAGCTGGTACAGCTGCTGAAAAACAAAGACTACGGCCGCTGGGTAGCCGAGGATGGCCAGCTGCATGTGTGTGTGCTGACCAACAATGACATAACGGGCGGAAACAGCGGAAGCCCCCTGCTGGACGGCCATGGCCACCTGATCGGCCTTGCCTTCGACGGAAACTGGGAAGCCATGACCGGAGACCTGGTGTACGACACCGCACTGAAGCGTACCATCAATGTAGACATACGCTACGTACTCTTCCTCATCGACAAGCTAGCCGGTGCCAGCCACCTGATAGACGAAATGGAGCTGGTGAAGGACTAGCCGTTGTTGCAACATACACTCTTTCTGGGGGGCACGAAGCGCCATCCTGCGTGGCCTACCCCCCCCCATTACACAAAAAAGCCTGTACTACTCGGTACAGGCTTTTTTTGTTACCGCCCGTTTCGTAACCGCCCCCCACCGTTGCGGAAAATCGGCTACGCCTTTGTGTCAACTGTAGGTTAATGCTACACCATGGGGTTGGTGGCAAAGACGGTGGCCTCGGTAATAAAGGCCCGATCGTCCAGCTGCAGCATGCCCAGTATGGTGTGGGCTATCTCCTCGGCCCGCAGCTTGGTATCCTGCTCGGCCTGGGTGTAGGTACGTGCCCGGGTGCCGCCGGGTGTCTGTACCGATCGGGCAAAGTCTGTCATCACCTCACTGGGGTTCACCAGCATCACCCGGATGTTGTGCTGGCGCAGCTCTTGCCGCCAGCATTCTGTCATGCCCCGCAAGGCAAACTTGGTAGCCACATAGGGCGAGGCATTTGGGCTACCCTTGGTGCTCGCCGTGCTGGCTATGTTCAGGATATGCCCCTTCTTTTGTGCGATAAAGTGCCGCGCCGCCTCGCGGGCGCACAGGGTGGCACCCAGCACGTTGGTGCGCCACACCTGCTCAAAGGCTGCCGCTTCTACCTCCACCAGGGGTGCTGCATAGCCATAGTCCGCGTTGTTAATCAGCACATCCAGCCCCTCCAGCTGTTTAGTGGCCTCGGCCACCAGGTTCACTACCTGCGCCTCCTGGCTTACATCTGCCGCTACCCAGGTGCAGCCCAGGGCTTCGGCAGCCTCTTTCAGCCGGGCTTCATTTCGCCCGGATATACACACACGCGCACCGTGGGCCATCAGCAGCCGGGCAGTAGCCAGGCCTATGCCGGCACTCCCCCCGGTAACGAGAATCCTTGCGTTCTTTAGCTCCATGGCAAGTCAAAGGATTTTAGGCCCGGTATGGTTCACTCGGTATACAAAAACCCCCAGGCTGCCTGTGCCTGCGCCCTACACCGGGTGGGAATGCGTAGCTTTGTGCCGTCTCATATACACCTGCTAGCAATGAAATACACTACCCTGGGAACGAGTGGCCTACGTGTGAGCGAGCTGTGCCTGGGCACCATGACCTTTGGCACCGAATGGGGCTGGGGTGCCGATGCGGAGGAGTGTGCTCGCATTTTTGAGGCCTATGTGGCGGCTGGCGGAAACTTTATCGATACCGCCAACTACTATACTGCCGGTAGCAGCGAGCGCATACTGGCCCCGCTGATAAAGGCGCGGCGCGAGGAACTGGTGGTGGCCACCAAGTTTAGCCTGAACATGGACCGCCGGGGCCTGAACACCGGCGGAAACCACCGCAAGAACATCCGACAGGCAGCTGAGGCCAGCCTGAAGCGCCTGGACACGGACTACATAGACCTGTACTGGCTGCATGCCTGGGACTTTACCACCGGCCTGGAGGAAGCGCTGCGCACCCTGGATGACCTGGTGAGCAGCGGCAAGGTGCTGTACGTTGGCTTCAGCGACACACCGGCCTGGATAGTGGCGCGGGCCCAGCTGCTAGCCCAGCTACGTGGCTGGGAACCCCTGTGTGCCATACAGGCAGAGTACAGCCTGATACAGCGTAGCACCGAGCGCGAGCTGCTGCCCATGGCACAGGCCCTAGGCCTGGCAGTGCTGGCCTGGAGCCCCCTGGGCAGTGGCCTGCTGACAGGTAAATACGCAGACCCCCAGGCCTTTTCGGGTACCAACAGGCTGAAGGAGGACAGTAAGCGGGTAAGCGCCCGAAACCTGGCCATAGCCGAAACCCTGGGCCGCCTGGCCCGCGAACTGGGCTTTACCTCGGCCCAGCTGGCCCTGGCCTGGGTAAACAGCCGTGGCCGGCAGGTGTTTCCCATTATTGGCGCACGTACCAGTGCCCAGCTGCTGGCCAACCTGCACTGCCTGAGTGTGCAGCTGCCGGAGGCTGCACTGAACGAGCTGGATGCCTGCTCGGCCATCGAGCTGGGATTTCCGCACGACTTTATCCACTCAGACAATGTGCGTACCATCCTGCTGGGCGACCAAAAAGAAGCCTTCTTCCCGGGCCAGGCTAAGCCTGGGCCAGGCGGTGCATAAATCGCAGTACGGTGTTGGGTAACTGTTGCGCTTGTCGTATTATTGCGGTACTTTTGGTGGGTTTGGGTGTGTTACTCCCAGCCTTTTTCCCAGAATAACGATGCGCAAGAGAAGCCTTCTGTTTGCATGCCTGTGTGGTGCCCTGCTGCTTATTCCGCAGGGTTCTGCTTCTGCGTCGTCTGCCGCTGCCTGGCCCGCTGGGCTGGCCGCTCGTATTTTTTCTTCCGCCCACTTGGATGTAGATGCCTTGGGGGATGCCGTTCAGGCTTCTGCTGCGGACACCTATCATTCGCTGGGCCTTTTTCTGTGGCTGGCAGCCGCACCCGCCCCGTCCGGTTCGGCAGCCTCGATGCCACCCGCCCATATTCAAGACGGCGTATTCAGCCTGGGTATCCTGCTTTCACTTGTCATTCTGTTCCTCATTATTGGGGTTCTCATTTTATTATTTGGTATCTACAAGGGTAATATTCGCCTGAAATCCTGATTTGGCTATGAAGCAAGTATCCTCTCTCCGGAAAGCTGTGAGCTGCCGTCCCTGCCTGGCGGGCATGCTGCTGTTGTTTATCCTGGCTTTGGCAAGCAGTGCCTATGGTGCCATAGGCGAGGAGGCCGCTCGGCGTGCTGCCGATGCAGGCCCGATTGTGGACCCCAATTCCAAGCGCGAGCTGCTTTTTGGTCTGTTCGACCTGGTAAAGGTTCTTGGCCTGGTGCTGCTGCTCCTCGTGGTCTTCCTGTCTTCGCGCATTGCCCGCCTGGTAGACTTCGATCCCTTTAAGAACTGGGATGCCAACCGCATCAATGGAGGCTTATTTGCCCTCTTTGGCTTGGCACTGGGCTTTTTCGTTTGGTACCAGGTGGTGGAGTATGGCCCCTATACACTAGGCGAAACCACCACCGTACACGGCCAGGGGGTGGATACGCTTTTCAACATTACCCTGTCTGCCACGGGGGTGGCTTTTGTGCTGGTTCAGTTCTTTATCTTCCTGTACGCCGCCCGCTATGTGCGAAAGGCGGGCCGCAAAGCCCTCTACTACCCCGACAACCACAAGCTGGAGCTGATCTGGACACTCGTTCCTGCCTTTGGCCTGGCCCTGGTGGTGCTCTATGGCGTGAGTGTGTGGAACAAAATACATTACCCGGACCTGGCTGGCAAGGAGCCCATCCACATAGAGATGGTAGCCGAGCAGTTTAAGTGGACCGTGCGCTATGCCGGCACCGACAACAAACTGGGCCACGCAGACTATAAGCTGATAGAGGGAGCCAATGTGCTGGGCCTGGATAGCACCGATACACAAAACGACGACGACCAGCTGGTGTATACCAAGGAGCTGCACGTGCCCGTAAACCAGCCCATTACCCTGCATGCCCGCAGCAAGGATGTGCTGCATGGCATGTACATCCCCCACTTTGCCGTGAATGTGTATGCGGTGCCGGGCATGCCCACCCAGTTTACCTTCACCCCGACCAAGACGACCGACCAGATGCGCCAGGATACCCGTAATCCTGAGTTTAACTACGAGCTGGCCTGTGGACAGCTGTGTGGCAGCGGCCACTGGAATATGCGCGTGGTAGTGGTGGTAGAGGAAGAGCAAGCCTATAAGGCCTGGCTGGCCGCACAGCCCAAGTGGAAGCAACCCCAGGTGGCAAAGGCCGCAGAAGCCGCCACCGATAGCACTGCTGCCGCACAGCCCGCCAAGCCAGCAGGCGCGGCAGGCCCCACAGCCATGAATAACCGGGCTAACTAAGCGATACTTTGTCAACAGGATTTGAGTCTTTAAAACGATAGCGGTCATGGAAACCAACGTACACACCCTGAGCCATACGCACACTGCCCACCACGACCATGGGCATGGCCACGGGCATCACCACAAGGAGTCCTTCATTACCAAATACATCTTCAGCCAGGATCACAAGATGATTGCCCGCCAGTTCCTCATCACGGGCATCATTATGGGCTTTGTGGGCGGACTGATGTCGGTAATCTTCCGGCTGCAACTGGCGTTTCCGGATCAGTCTCTGCCTATCCTGCAGAGCATGGTGGGCAAATGGGCACCCAATGGCGTGCTAGACCCCAACTTCTACATGGCCCTGGTTACCCTGCACGGCACCATCATGGTGTTCTTTGTGCTTACGGCCGGCCTTAGCGGAACCTTCAGCAACCTGCTCATCCCCTATCAGATCGGCGCACGGGATATGGCCTCTCCCCTTATCAACATGCTGTCGTACTGGTTCTTCTTCCTGTCTTCGGTCGTTATGATCTTCTCGATCTTTATCGAGCTGGGCCCCGCTGCCGCCGGCTGGACCATCTATCCGCCCCTATCGGCCCTGCCCGAGGCGATGCCCGGGAGTGGCCTGGGGATGACGCTCTGGCTGGTGAGTATGTCGCTCTTCGTCATTTCCTCGCTCATGGGCTCGCTCAACTACATTGCCACCATACTGAACATGCGTACCAAGGGCATGAGCATGACCCGCCTGCCCCTTACCATCTGGTCATTCTTCCTTACTGCCATTCTGGGTGTGCTCTCGTTCCCGGTGCTGCTTAGCGCTGTGGTGCTGCTCATCTTCGACCGCACCATGGGTACCAGCTTCTACCTGAGCGATATCTACATTGCTGGCGAGGCCCTTGCCCACCAGGGGGGCAGTCCCATCCTCTTTCAGCACCTCTTCTGGTTCCTGGGCCATCCCGAGGTGTACATCATCCTGATGCCGGCACTGGGCATTACCTCAGAGGTAATTGCCACCAATGCCCGCAAGCCTATCTTCGGCTATCGTGCCATGATCGGCTCACTCATGGGTATCAGCTTCCTCTCCTTTGTGGTATGGGGGCACCACATGTTTGTAACAGGGATGAACCCCTTCCTGGGTACGGTCTTCATCATTGCAACCCTGGTTATAGCCGTACCTTCGGCGGTGAAGACCTTTAACTACCTGGCCACCCTCTGGCAGGGAAACATCCGCTATACCCCCGCCATGCTGTTTGCCGTGGGCTTGGTTAGCCTGTTTGTATCCGGCGGCCTCACCGGCCTCTGGCTGGGCAATGCACCCCTGGATGTGCCCCTGCACAACACCTACTTTGTGGTAGCACACTTCCATATTGTAATGGGTTCCTCGGCCATGTTCGGCATGTTCAGCGGTGTTTACCACTGGTTCCCCAAGATGTTTGGCCGTATGATGAACAAGCGCCTAGGCTACATTCACTTCTGGCTCACCTTTGCCAGTGCCTACATGGTGTTTTTCCCCATGCACTTCATTGGCTTGGCCGGCGTACCCCGTCGCTACTATGCCTTTACCGAGTTTGATATTGCCAATGTGTTTGTAGACGTGAACGTGTTTATCACCTACGCGGCCATACTGGGCGTAGGCGCACAGTTTATCTTCCTCTACAATTTTGCCGTAAGCGCCATCTGGGGCCGCAGGGCCACACAGAACCCCTGGCAGGGCACTACCCTGGAGTGGACCACACCGGTGGAGCACATCCATGGCAACTGGCCGGGCGAGATACCAGAGGTTCACCGCTGGCCCTACGACTTCAGCAAGCCCGGTGCGCCGCAAGACTTTATCCTCCAGACCATTAGCGAGCAAGACCTGCGAGATGGCAAAAACTACTGGGATGGAGACGGTGGTGGCGAGTTTGTTGCCCCCCCTGCTGGTGGAGGTAGCAGCCCTGCTGCCCAGCCCACACCCGTGGCACCCGCAGCTGTGCACTACAAGGAGGACGTGAATCCCGCTGAAGGCCAGGCCTAGGTACGCAGATGGAAGACCGCGCCATTGGCCGTTTTTATCAGGCCGCCAGGATTGCGCTTTTTTCCGTCTATCTGGTTATTCTGGCAGGCGCGGTGGTGCGCACCACGGGTAGTGGCATGGGCTGCCCCGACTGGCCCCGCTGTTTTGGCCAGCTGATCCCCCCCACACGGGTAGAGCAGCTGCCCCCCGACTGGAAAGTCCGCTATAACCCCCATGGCCACGAGCTGGAGGACTTTAATGCCGCCAAGACCTGGACGGAGTTTATCAACCGCGACATTGGTGTCCTGTCCGGCCTGGCTACCCTCTGGATGCTCGTTTGTGCCTGGCGGCTACCCTCTGCGCGGCGAGGCCCCCTGCTGCTTAGCCTGCTGGTGCTGGTGCTGCTAGCCTTTCAGGCCTGGCTGGGCAAAAAGGTGGTGGATACCAACCTGCGCGAGAATATGATTACCCTCCACATGGTGATGGCGGCGGTTATTGTGTTTGTCTTATTGTTCATCCTGCGCCCCTACTGGACCGTGCACCAGCCTGCGGCGGGCATGCCCCGCTGGCTGGCTAGCCTGCAGCTTGGGCTGGTGTTTCTTGGGCTGGTTCAGCTGGCACTGGGCACCCAGGTGCGCGAGCAGGTAGATGCGCTGCTCAGCCAGCTGGATGATCGCACGGCTGTTACCGCAGCCCTGGGCCCCATGGTCTATATACACCGCAGTTTTTCGCTGCTTGTACTGGCGGGCACGGTATGGATTTTCCTGCGCCTTGGGCGCATGCGCCATCTCCAGCCGGGCCTGTATGCCTGGGGGCTGGGTGTGCTCCTCCTGCTTGTCGCCATGATTGTCAGTGGCATGGTTTTGTACTACCTGGCCCTGCCTGTTGCCGTTCAGCCGGTGCATCTGCTGCTTAGCATGCTGCTGCTCAGTGCTATGTTTATACTCTACCTGCGGCTGCATGCTGCCGCCCGGCCCTCAATTGCCTCCCGCCTGTGATCGAACAAAACCTCCTGAAGAAACCGGCCTTTAGCCTGGCGCAGAAGCTGAGCGACTACAAGCAGCTGGGCAAGCTGCGTCTTTCGCTGGTGGTGGTGCTCTCTGCCGCCATGGTTTTCCTCATTGCGGCCCCGCTGCCCCTGGCCTGGCCTGCCTTTGTGTGGCTGGTTTGCGGTGGCCTGCTGATTACCCTGGGTGCCAACAGCATCAATGAGATTCTGGAAATCCGCTACGACCTGTACATGGCGCGCACGGCCAGCCGCCCCCTGCCGGGGCAGCGCATGCGGGTGGCCGAGGCCTGGGGCTTTGCGCTGCTCACTACGGCCCTGGGCACCGGTCTTTTGTGGGTGGCCCTGGGCATGCTGCCTGCCCTGCTGGGCCTTGCCAGTGTACTGCTCTATGCCTTTGTGTACACCCCTGCCAAGCGAATGGGGCCGGTAGCCGTTTTTGTGGGTGCCATCCCCGGTGCCCTGCCTGCTCTGATTGGTTGGGTGGCGGCTACGGGGGGCCTGGGCGCAGGTGGCTGGGTGCTGTTTGCCATCCAGGTGGTGTGGCAGCTCCCCCACTTCTGGAGCATTGCCTGGCTAGCCCATGAAGACTACAGCCGGGCTGGCTTTCGCCTGATGCTGTATGGGGCACCCGGACGAAAGGCTGCCATGAATGTGCTCCTCCTCACAGCCCTCCTGGTGCCCATGAGCCTACTCCCCCTGGTGTATGGCATGGCAGGCCTGGGGGCTACCGTGCTCATCTCTGGGTTTAGTGCCCTGTACACCCTGCAGGCACTCAACCTGCTACTGCGCCAGAGCCGGGCTGCGGCGCTGGGCCTCATGTTCGGATCTTTTTTCTACCTTCCCCTGGTACATCTGGTGTTACTGGTCGATAAATTCATCTAACCATGTCCGAGTCTCGCGATATCACCTCCTTCCGGCGCATGCATCCACAGAAGTTTCTGCTCTGGGTGTATATCATCAGTACCACCATGATCTTTGCGGCACTTAGCAGCGCGGTGCTGGTGAGCATGGCCGATGCGGTGCAGAATGGCACCTGGCGTTTCTTCAGCCTGCCCGATAGTTTTACCGTGTCTACCCTGGTTGTTCTGCTTAGCTCGGCCAGTATGCAGTATGCCTACAACAAGGCACGGCAGGATGCGCAGAGGCCCATGCGCCTGGCTCTGCTCATCACCATGGGCCTGGGTGCCATTTTCCTGGCTATTCAGTTTCTGGGCTTCACTACCTTGTTCGAGCTGGGCATCGCCCTGGTGGACAACAATTTTGTAAATCCTGCCGGCGAGCTGGTAAAGAGCAATAGCGGTGGCTTTCTCTACATCATCGTGGGGATGCATGGCCTGCACCTGCTGGGTGCACTCGCTGTACTGCTGGTTATGGGCATCCTGGCCTTTATGAACCGACTGCATCCCGGACGACTACTTGGCCTGGAGCTGGCCACTATTTTCTGGCATGCCCTGGGTTTCCTGTGGTTGTATTTATTTATATTTTTGTCCGTCATCTATTCATCCTAATACACTATGGCCACTCCTGTTATTGCCAGTAGCGCACCCGAGCAGCCCCAGGCTACAAGCAGCCTGTGGGGCGGCGGTAGAAACCCAATGGGTGCCCAGTACGGAAAACTCATGATGTGGTTCTTCCTGCTGTCAGATGCCTTTACTTTCAGCGGCTTGCTCATTGCCTACGGCGTGCTGCGCATGAGCCACGACTGGTGGCCCGATCCCGAGCAGGTATTTCAGTCTGTACCCTTTGTGGCAGACCACGGCATGCCCCTCATTTTTGTGGGTATTATGACCTTTATACTCATTATGAGCTCCGTAACCATGGTGATGGCGGTAGATGCCGGCCACAAGCGCAACCAGAAGATGGTAGTTTTTTGGCTCGTTCTCACCATCATCGGCGGCAGCATGTTCCTAGCCTGCCAGGCCCTAGAGTGGGAGCACTTGATCCACCAGGGTGCCAGCATGAGCGGTAACCCCTTTGGCCCCAAATATGATGCTGTGGCGGGCGTGAGTGACTTCAACTCGCCCCAAAACTTTGCCCAGCTCTTCTTCACCATCACCGGCTTCCACGGTGCCCACGTTACCAGTGGGGTCATTATCCTCATCATCCTGCTCATCAACGTAGTGCGTGGTATCTATCAAAAAACCGGCAATTACGAGATGGTGGAAAAAATTGGCCTCTATTGGCACTTTGTCGATCTTGTTTGGGTCTTCGTCTTTACCTTCTTCTACCTGATTTAACCCTACCTATGGCGCATCATCCCACCACGCATCAGGCGCACGAAGATCACGGCTCTGTGTTCAGCCGGATCATTGCGCCCTTTCTCTGGCTGTTTTTCATCACAGCCCTGGAGTTTATCATTGCCCTCTACATCAAGACGGAGGAGACCAAGGTAATCTGGAGTACCGTATTTGTACTCATGACACTCGTCAAGGCCTTCTTTATCGTAGCCTATTTCATGCACCTCAAGTTTGAGAAGATTGGCCTCAAGTGGTCTATCGTGGCACCCATGCTCTTTGTGCTTTATCTCATCCTGCTCCTGGTGCTCGAGGGCCGATACATGTACCAAAGCCTGTGGAACTAGGCATCCCGGGCGTTCTGCCTAGCCCGAACTGCGCCGGCCACTTCTGGGGTCCGCCCCTATCGGGCCCGCGCCCATCTGGCTGGCGTACCAAGCTGTCTGGAGCATGAAGAGTCCGGTCCGGTAACTTGAGCAGAGCCGCAAAGAGAAAACACCCAATGTCGAGCACACAGCCCAATCCACACCGAGGAAAGCTAAGAGCCATCCTGGTTGCCAGCATCATCCTCCTGCCTGTGCTTATCTGGATTGTATTTATCTCCTGGGGCGAGACCCGCTGCAAGCCCCTGCCAGTGTATAAATACACAAATGCTACCGGAGATTCGGTTCCTCGCCTAATCGACTACCCCCAGGGCCTGATTTCGCAGGCCGGTGTCTCTTTCGGTGTCGAGAGCCTGGCAGGCAAGCACCACGTAGCTGGTTTTATTTTCACCACCTGCCCTACTACTTGCCCGCTAGTAACCCGTGCCATGAAGGAGGTGAAGGAAGGCCAAGAGGGAACCCAGGATGTCGCGTTTGTAAGCTACACCGTAGACCCCGCCACAGACAGTGCCGCTACACTAGCAGCCTATGCCCAGGCCCAGCAGGCCGACTGGACCTTTGTAACCGGCGACAGCAGCGCCCTGAAGCAGCTGATACGCCACAGCTACCTGCAGCCCTACCAGGACGCACCCGGGCAGCGTGAAAAAATAACGCATAGCAGCATGCTGGTACTGGTAGACAAGGACCAGCGCATACGTGGTTTCTACAACACCCTGCGGCCCGAGGAAATGAAGAAGCTACAGCAAGAGCTGAATGTGCTACGCTGTGAGTATAAAAGCCAGTAACCGCTATGAAACTGAAGGAAAGCATTGCCATCCCCCTGATTATCGTTCTGAGTGTGCTGATACCGGCTGTAGTGGCCCTGCTGCTGTTTGGCCTCGAGAACCTCAGTATTGTAGATGGGCTGCAAAAGGGCACCCTGCCCGAGCTGAACGCCATCATCAATAGCACCGTTACGGCCGTGCTCCTACTGGGTTTTGCCTTTATTCTGCGCCGGCAGATAACCGCGCACCGTGCCTGCATGCTTACGGCACTTGCGCTTAGCGTGCTCTTCCTGCTGAGCTATGTAGTGCAGCACGCCCAGTTTGAAAGCACACCCTATCCCAAATCGCTTCCTACCTATAGCCTGTATTTATTTATTCTGTTCAGCCACATTGTATTGGCTGTGGCCGTAGTGCCACTTGCCCTGCTGAGCATCTACCGGGGTGCTACGCAGCAGTACGCCAGCCACCGCCGCATAGCCCGCTGGACGCTGCCCATCTGGCTCTACGTGTCCATCACGGGTGTAGTGGTATACCTCATGATTTCTCCGTATTATTGAGCATGCGGCACCGGATACTGACTTATAGCCTGCTATTTGCCTTGGCTTCGGTGTGTGCTGGCCCCGGCCCTGTGCTGGCCCAGTGCCCTATGTGCAAGAGCAATGTGGAGAGCGCCCAGCGAGAAGAGCAGAAAGCCGTGGGCAAGGGCCTGAATGTGGGTATTCTCTTCCTGATGACCACCCCCTACCTGCTGGTGGGTACCCTGGCTTTTGTCTGGATGCGCCGCCGCAGAAGCAAGCCGGTTGCACATGACTAAGCCCCCCTCCTTCTTTGCCGCGCTGCTGGGCACCCGCTGCCCCAAGTGCCGCAGGGGTTTCATGTTTCTGCATCGGCCCTATGCATTCCGGCACTTTCTGCGCATGCCCACCTACTGCCCCCATTGTGCATTTCGCTTCGAGGTAGAGCCTGGCTTCTGGTGGGGGGCCATGTACATCACCTATGCCCAGAATACCGCGCTCTTTTTGCTCGGTCTTACGGCCTACTTTATCTGGCATCCCCCTATTTGGCTCATCATAACCCTGCTTTTTCTGGCCTCTCTGGTGTTCTTACCGGTCATGGTGCGCACCAGCCGGGTGCTCATGCTGTACCTTTTTGCCCAGGTGCGTTTCGATCCACAGCGTTACCTGCAGTCGGCAGCCGAGAACTACGCCCAGTATCCACCCCCCCAGGAGGAGGGGCCCGCTACCCACTAGCCTGCACCACCGCAGGCCGGGCACCAGGCATCGGGGCAGCCGGTTCGAATCGCTAAACCCCCTTTTTTCCTACCCGCATCATGGAGAGAATACTCTTAGGCACCCTGCTGCTTATTGCCACAGCAGTAGGTATGGAGGCGCTGGCCTGGCTGATACACCGCTACCTGCTGCACGGTCCGCTCTGGTTTGTGCACCGTACGCACCACCGCCCGCAGCGTGGCTTTTGGGAGTGGAACGACCTGGTGGCTCTCTTCTATGCCGCCTTATCAGCCGGCCTGGTGGTTCTGGGCCTCCCCACTTTGGGTCTCCCCTTCTGGGTTGGGCTAGGCATTGCGCTATACGGGCTGCTGTATTTCTGGTTGCACGACCTCATCATTCATCAGCGCATCCGGGTTCGCTATCGCACCCGCTGGCGTTATCTGCAGCGGCTTATCCGGGCACACAAAATCCACCACAAGCAGCTGAATGCGCGGCCTGCAGAGGCCTATGGCTTCCTGTATGCACCGCGCCGGTACCAGCCCAGCGGCCCAGGTGCAGCCAAACATTAGGCAGATCCTCAGATTGTTTGCATTTTTACGGCACGATGGCAAAACATTTGTTGATAGTAGAATCCCCTGCCAAGGCCAAAACCATAGAAAAGTACCTGGGCGACGACTACCAGGTGGAGGCCTCCATGGGGCATATACGCGACCTGCCCAAAGGGAATGGAGCCATAGATACCGAGCACGACTTTGAACCCAAATATGAGGTAAGCAGCGACAAGCGAGAGGTAGTAAACAAGCTGAAGCGCCTGGCCAAGACCGCCCAAAAGGTGTGGCTGGCTACGGACGAGGACCGCGAGGGAGAGGCCATCAGCTGGCACCTGCTGCAGGAACTGGGCTTGGACCTGCACAATACACCCCGGATTGTTTTTCACGAGATTACCAAGCCTGCCATCCAGCAGGCCATCTCGAACCCCCGCAGCCTGGATATGAACCTGGTGCATGCCCAGCAGGCCCGCCGCGTGCTGGATAGGCTCGTGGGTTTTGAGCTATCGCCCATCCTGTGGCAAAAGCTGAAGCCAGGCCTAAGCGCGGGCCGTGTGCAGAGTGTGGCCGTGCGCCTGATTGTGGAGCGCGAGCGGGAAATCATGGACTTTCAGTCGCGCGGATTCTTTCGGGTGGTAGGCACCTTTGAGGTAGCGGGCAAAAAGCTGCAGGCCGAGCTGAAGGAGCGATTCGACACCGAGGCCGAGGCGCGGGCCTTCCTGGAGGCCTGCCGCACAGCCAGCTTTGTGGTGGCCGATGTGCAAAAGAAACCCGCCAAGCGGACTCCCGCTGCCCCCTTCACCACCAGCACCCTGCAGCAGGAGGCCGCACGCAAGCTGGGCTACAGTGTGGCCCAGACCATGAGCCTTGCTCAGGCGCTGTACGAAAATGGCCATATTACCTATATGCGTACCGACTCGCTAAACCTGAGCGAGACGGCCCTGGCAGCCAGCCAGCAGGCTATTGTGCAGGAGTATGGCGAACGCTACCACAAGCGCCGCACCTACAAGACCAAAACTGCAGGTGCCCAGGAAGCCCACGAGGCCATCCGCCCTACCGACCTGGCCCGCAGGGCCCTGCCAGACATGGGGCGTAATGAGAACCGCCTCTACGAACTGATCTGGAAACGCGCCGTAGCTAGCCAGATGGCAGATGCCGAGCTGGAAAAAACAACCATCACCGTAGATATACAGGGGGCTGGTAGCCAGCCACAGCTACAGGCCACAGGCGAGGTCATCACCTTCGACGGCTTCATGAAGCTGTACCTGGAGCACAAGGACGAGGAGGAGGAAAGCGAGACACAAGGCCTGCTGCCCCCCCTTCAGGTTGGCCAGGTGCTGCAGCTGGAACAGCTGACGGCTACCGAACGATTCACCCGCGCCAGTGCCCGCTACAATGAGGCCAGCCTGGTGAAAAAGCTGGAGGAACTGGGCATAGGCCGTCCCTCTACCTACGCGCCCACCATCTCCACCATACAGAAGCGGGAGTATGTGGTAAAGGAAAACCGCGAAGGAACTGTACGCAGCTACCAGGAGCTTACCCTGGCTCAGGGCCAGGTAAAGCAGCAGCAGAAAACAGAAAATACCGGTGCCGAGAAGATGAAACTCTTCCCTACCGACCTGGGCATGCTGGTAACCGACTTCCTGGTGGAGTATTTTCCCGATGTGTTTGATTACAGCTTCACAGCTAAGGTGGAGCAGGACTTTGACCACATTGCCACCGGTGGCGTGCAGTGGAACGAGATGATCCGCAGGTTTTACGGGCCGTTTCACGAACGGGTGAATGTAACCAAAGCCAGTGCCAACCGTGCCACTGGCGAGCGCGAGCTGGGTGTAGACCCACAGACTGGTAAGCCCCTGCTGGTGCGCATGGGCAAGTATGGGCCCCTGGTACAGATAGGTGAGGGGGATGACCCCGAGAAGCGATTTGCCAGCCTGCAGAAAAACCAGCGCCTGGAGACCATTACCTTTGCCGAAGCGCTAGACCTCTTCCGCCTGCCCCGCACCGTAGGCACCTATGAGGGGAAGGACGTGGTGGCCGCCATTGGCCGCTTTGGCCCCTACATTCGCCACAACAGCAAGTTTGTGAGCATCCCCAAAGACCTCTCCCCGCTGGAGATAACACCCGAGCAGGCCATTGCACTGATAGATGCCAAGCGCCAGGCCGATTCTGAGCGCCTGGTAAAGGATTTCTCGGAGCAGAATGGGGTACAGGTACTAAAAGGACGCTACGGCATCTACCTGGCATACAGTGGCAAGAACTACAAGATACCCAAGGATGAGCAGATAGAGGCCATCACCCCCGAGCGCGCCATGGAGATCATACAAAGCCAGCCCGAACCCCGTGGCCGTGGCCGGGCCGCTGCCAAGGCCGACAAAAAGGCACCTGAAGCCACCAAGTCCTCAAAGAAACCCGCCAAGGCACCTGCAAAGGCTGCGCGCAAAAAGACGGCCCAAAGCCCAAGGAGCAAAAAGAAATAATCTTTTTTCTCCCTTATTTTCAACCGGTTACAGGGTTTTCTGGCTTTTTTTAGGGTCAGGCAGGTTACCTATAGCCACTTTCTGCCATTAAGTATTTAGATGGACGGAATACACTGAGTAAGATTCTGGTTCGCACTCAGCCCTTATAAACTTTTGCCTGGTTTTTTGATTTTTCAGCCGCCCCCTCAAAAGGGCGGCTGATTTTTATAGAATCACTTCCGGGCATAAGGCCGCTCTACAATAAGCTCACTGTCTTCGCGTTCTTACCAAACAGGAAGTAACAGATATAGAAAGCACTTCGCTTCCCATCGGCTAGCCTTAGCCGAATCATGATTTTTTGCCTGGTTTTTTGATTTCATCGGCTGCGCCTTTAGGGGGGTAGCCGATTTTTTTGCCCTTTTTTTTCCTCCTATATTCGGACGGACATGGAACAGGGTATAGATCGGGTATGGGTGGCAGATGTGCTGCTGCCACTAGCGGTAGCTGGCCACTTTACCTACCTGCTCCCCAGTTCCTGCCAGGGGCAGCAGCTCAGCGGGCACCGGGTGCTGGTGCCCTTTGGCCGCAGGCAGCAGTATGCTGGCATAGTGGTAGGCTGCCGCTACCTGTACAGCCAGGCCGAGGCCAAGGGGCTGAAGCCTGTGCTGGAGGTGCTAGACCCGCAGCCCGTGATGCAAGACTGGCAGCTACCCTTCATCCAGTGGCTGGCGCAGTACTACCTGTGCACCGAGGGCGAAGTGCTACGGGCGGCCCTACCCACTGGGCTGAAGGTGGATAGCCAGCAGGTGCTGAGCCCTACCGAAACGGCCGACCTGGAGGACCCCCAGCTGAGCGATAAAGCCTACCTCCTACTACAGGCACTCCTGCTGGCGCAGCAGCTGAGCCTCGAGGAGGCTGCCGAGGCCCTGGGCCTCAAGCGTGCGCAGCGCTACATAGCCGAGCTGCAGGCCGCAGGCTATGTGCACCAGCAGGCCGAGGCCCTGCACCGCTATACCGAGAAGACCCTGCCCGTACTGAAGCTCACACCAGCCTACCAAGCCGAGGAAAAGCTGAACGAGGCCTTCGAAAGCCTAGGCCGCGCGCCCAAACAGGAGAAAATACTACTGGTGGTGGCGGAGGCACACCTGAGGGGCCAGCTACCCGCCAGGCACTGGGTGCTGGCGCAGGCCGGAGCCAGCGCGGCCAGCCTGGCCCCCCTGGTGGCAAAGGGCATCGTAACCGTAGAGGCCCTGCCCGTAAGCCGCCTGCGCGAGGTGGCACACACGGCCTACCGCACCCCATCGGCCCCCACCCAGGCCCAGGCCCGCGCCCTACACCAGATACAGCACAGCTGGGCACAGGCGCCCACCAAACCCATCCTGCTGCATGGCGCCACCGGCAGCGGCAAAACCTACCTGTACACCCGCCTGGCAGAGGACGTGGTGGCCCAGGGACGGCAGGTGCTGCTGATGCTGCCCGAAATTGCCCTTACCAAGCAGGTGGTGGAGCGCCTCCGCGCTTCCTTTGGCGAGCTGCTGGGGGTGTACCACAGCCGATATAGCCCAGCCGAGCGGGTAGAGATCTGGAACAAGGTGTGGCAGGGAGAATACCGCGTGGTGGTGGGCGTGCGTTCCTCCCTCTGGCTGCCTTTTCCCAACCTGGGGATGATCCTGATAGACGAGGCGCATGATACCAGCCTGAAGCAGCAGGACAGCCTGCCCTACTTCCACGCTGGCGATGCGGCCCTGTACCTGGCTCAGCAGCTACAGATCCCCATTCTGCTGGGCAGTGCCACCCCCAGCCTGGAGCACTACCGGCAGGCCCTGGCGGGCCGCTACCAGCTGGTGGAGCTGCCCGAGCCTGTGCGCACGGCCCCACCCCCCCAGCTGCGCTGCATAGACATGCGCCACGAGGTGGGCCACCACCTGAGCGAGGGCCGCCTGAGCAGCCATGCCCTGCACGCCCTGCAGCAGTGCCTGCAGCGCCAGGAGCAGAGCGTCGTATTTGTACACCGGCGCGGCTATGCCCCCTACCTGGTGTGCACCAGCTGCGGCACCGTGCCCCAGTGCCCCCGCTGCGACATCAGCCTCAGCTACCACAAGCGCACCCAAGACCTGCGCTGCCACTACTGCGGCTTTACCGAAAGCCAGACCCGCGTGTGCGGCACCTGCGGACAGCCCGAACTGCGCGTGCAGGACTATGGAACCGAGCGGGTGGCCGAGCAGCTGGCCCAGCTACTGCCCGGCGCACGCATAGCCCGCATGGACGCAGATACCACCCGTGGGAAAAATGCCCTGCAAGAGCTGCTAGACCGCTACGAACAGCACGAGCTGGACATCCTGGTGGGCACCCAGATGCTGACCAAGGGGCTGGACTTTCCGCGCCTGACCCTGGCCGTGGTGCTGAATGCCGATGCCCTGCTGAGCTACCCCGACTTCCGCGCCGAGGAGCGCGCCTACCAGCTCCTCCGCCAGTTTGCCGGCCGCAGTGGGCGCCACCACCTGCCCGGCCAGGTGCTGATACAGACCTACCAGCCCGATCATCCCATCTTCGGCCTGCTCACCCAGCCCTACACCGCCTTCTACACCCGCGAGCTGGAAGCCCGCCGCACCTTTGCCTACCCCCCATACACCCGCCTGCTGGTGGTAGAGCTGCAGCACAGCCAGCCCCCCTACCTGCAGCAGGAGGCCCAGCGCCTGCACCAGCTGCTACGGCCCACCCTGGGCCCCCACCTATCCGGCCCCGCCACGCCCGCCGTAGAGCGCCTGCGCAGCCGCTACCGCCGCCAGTTTATGCTACGCCTGCCGCGCACCGGCCAGGCCGCTGCCCTAAAGGATGCCCTGCGCCAGGCCATACAGGCCTACTACGCCGCCGCCCCCGACAAAACCCTGCGCATCCTGCTGGACGTAGACCCACAGTGAGCCGCCGGGAACACCAATAGCAGTGGATGCATGCATGAAACAGATATGCGCTACGAGCACAGGGAACATAGCCTGCGGCCTTAGGTATGGGTAATAAGCGAGTTCAGGCTACTTTATGGATAAAAGTGTATATTCGAGCCCAGACGCTAACCTTTGCCTCCAATTCCCCTGTGTATGCGATCTTTTTCTACTCTCTTTACGTCCGCTGCTTTGTTGCTCACCCTCTTGCTCGGCACGTCTGTCCAGGCACAGTTTCATAACATCCGGACGGAAGAACCGACCACGTACACCCCGGGTGTACCCTTTGAGGTTAATGTCTACGCCGATTTCAGAGATGAGGTATTCGAGGATAGCGAGAGTATCCCGGGGGGACAATGTGGTTTCTACGATTACAGACCCATACTGGGGCTTAAAAACCTGCCAACCGGGTGGGAGGTAAACTCCGTTGTGTTTCGCACAAATACAGGCCAGGTGTTTTCGATGGCCCAGGAAGGAGATAACATAAGGACCATCCTGGTAGTCCCGATTTCCATTCTTGGAGGCCAACCCATTTGCCAAAATTCACTTTCGGATTATGTTTTATACTACGAGAACGATAAGTTGTTCTGCAAGAATGTAAAGACGGTTCAATTAACCGCAACGATCACACCCGGCAGCACACGCGCCTTCCCTGCATTTGGTATTAGCCTTGATGCATTTGGCGGCTTCGACATTACCCCTGTTTCCGCTGATTGTCCCTATAACCATGACATTTCTCTCGAAAGAAGAAACCTGCTAGTAGCCGGCCAGGTAGGTGCTGCGCAAACACTTTGCCAGGGCGCTGATCCAGCTCCTTTTGCCAGCGTGCAGCCGGCGGCCGGCGGCACACTTCCTTACGCCTACCAGTGGGAGGTAGCCCCGAGTGCAACGGGCACGTATGTGGAGATTGCTGCTGCTACGGGCGAAACCTATGACCTACCTGTACAGAATACAGCCGGTACCGCCCATTACCGAAGGAGGGTAACGGATGCAGCCAGTAGAACGGCCTATAGCAACACGCTTTCGGTAACCACAAAGCCTGCACCTGAGGTACCGTCCATCGAGCCCTACCCGGATAACCTGGTACCCAATAACTCCTCACCCTGTAGCGAGACTGTATATTTTATTGGTTTCTTTGGGCAGTGGAGCCTTATCAGCCAGCCTGCCGGTGCCTCGGCTACTATTTCAAGCGGGTCTATTCCCGGTCCCGTGCCGCTACCCAGCGGCGTATTACAGGGTGCTAGCCTGCCTGGCACCTACCTTATTGAATTCACGACAACACCAACAGACTGCGGCAGCAGGAGTGCCCAGTACAGTTTTGTGCGTGAAGAATTGGGGGTAGACGCAGGCCCCGATGCAAGCACTTGCACAGATAGCTACACGCTGTCTCCCAGTCCGGTGGGGGGTGTATGGTCGGTGGTGAATCAACCCATCGGGGCTGCTGCTTCCTTTGAGCAGAACACGGTTCAGGGGCTTACCGAGCCAGGCATCTACACCCTCCGCTACGTCTCATCCGGGGGTGCCTGTGCCGCCTTCAGCAGCGAAGTGCAGATTTCTCGCCATGCGCCGATCGCTATTTCGGCCGGTGCGGACGTGGTGAGCTGCGAAGACAGCTATGACCTGAGCCCACCCGTGGGCGGTGGTAGCTGGAGTGTGGTGAGCCAGCCTGCGGGTGCCTCGGCCTACTTTCTTGGTGGTACCGTGCTCGGCGTAGGTGTGCCAGGCGATTACGTATTTAGCTACACGGCGAGCAATGCCTGCGGGGCGTTTTCGGATGAGCTCACTTTCACGCGATTGGCGCCCAGTGCCGTATCCGCAGGCGTGGATGCCGCTACCTGCGAGGCTACCTATGAGCTGGCACCCAGCCCTGCCGGGGGCACTTGGACTATCCTTAGCCAGCCGGCCGGGGCTAGTGCGCTGCTAAGCCAGCATAGCCTAACGAATCTGCTGGTACCCGGCAGCTACGTGCTGCAGTACAGCATGGCTACAAACTGTGGTATGGCCACCGATGCTGTAGTGGTTACGCGCCTGGCACCCGAAACGGTTTCGGCCGGTGCGGATGCCACTACCTGCGAGGCCAGCTATACCCTTAGCCCGTCCGCTGGCGGTGGCAGCTGGAGTGTGGTAAGCCAGCCTGCGGGTGCCTCGGCCCAGTTTGCCAGCACTACCGTGAGTGGACTGACTGTGCCGGGCGATTATGTATTTCGCTACACGGTTTCGGGTGGCCTATGCGCCTCCGGAGCGGATGAATTTACGCTTACCCGCCTGGAGCCTCCCATGGTTTCGGCCGGACCGGATGCGGCCACTTGCGACACCGAATACACCCTCAGCCCCAGTCCCGCCGGCGGTACCTGGACAGTGCTTAGCCAGCCTGCCGGTGTTCCGCCTATCTCCATCTCGGGCAACCAGGTACTTGGCCTACTGGCAGGGGAGTATGTGCTACGCTACACACTACCTGCCCAGCTTTGTGCACAGGTAAGTGATGACCTTACGCTCTTCTCTGTGGCAGACACACGGGCTAGTGCAGGCAATGATGTTTCCACCTGTGCAACAAGCCTGACATTAGCAGGCACACCTGCTGGAGGTAGCTGGACACTGATAAACCAACCGGCAGACTCTCCACCGGTCTCTATCGTGGGCAATGTAGCTTCGGGGATGGAGGCAGCCGGTGCCTACACCTTTGCTTACACCAGCAGCAGCGAGTTTTGCGGGATCACCACCGACCAGATGACCCTTAGCCGCACATCAGAGAGCCCAAGCATAGTAGAACAGCCCCGGCAGCTCATTTTGGAAGCAGGGTATGCGGGCCAGTTTGTGGTAAATGCACAAGGCCAGGGCCTGACCTACCAATGGAGAAAGGATGGGGTAGATATCCCTGGTGCTACAGCTGCCAGCTACCTGGTAAGCAATGCAAGCCTGCAAGCCTCCGGGGCCTATTATTCCGTGTTAATCACCCCGGAATGCGGTGCGCCTGTTTTAAGTGAGGCGGCAGAGCTCAGGGTTATTGAACCCGTGGTGCCCAGTTTTCCCGGGGGCGTTGAAATCATCCATGCCTATCCAAACCCAGTACATGGTAGCCTGTCGGTTTCTATGAAAAAGGTGGGTACCTATGAGCTGTACCTGGCCCGTATGGATGGACAGACCGTGTACCAGGCCAGCTTTACGGGCGATTCTCATACAATTCCCGATACCACGGTCTTTGGGCAGGGTATGTTTTTTCTATACACCACCAGTCCTGAAGGCAGTGGTGTACAGCTTGTCATACTACAGTAAGGGGGAGTTTTTCTGTTAAACTCAAGATTAAGATCCCCCTGCTCCCGGCAAAACCCTGCGCTTCCTGCTGGACGTAGACCTCTAGCGCGTGAGGCTACCCCACCCACAGGCGGAAGTGCTGACGGGCCTGGTCTCGCTTTACCAATACCCCCAGGCGGAAGAGATCGATGCTGAGGGGGAAGGCGGGGTGGTGCTGCAGGGCCCGCCAGGCGCGGGTCATTTCGCGGCTCCAGTACAGGTCGTCCAGCACGAGCACGGCCTCGGTGTCCAGCAGGGGTAGCAGCGCCTCCACGTAGTCCAGGGTGGGCTGGTAGCGGTGGTCGCCATCCAGATACACCAGCTGCAGTGGGGGCATGGGGTGCTGCTGTAGCTGGGCAAAGCGCTGCAGAAAGCTGCCCTGCTGCACCTGGGCCGTGTAGCCCAGCAGCTGCAGGTGCTGGCGGGCCAGGCCTGCCAGTTGGGCCTCGCCCTCCCAGCTGTATAGGGTGGCGCTGGGGGCGGCACTGGCCAGGTAGGCTGTGCCCAGGCCCAGGTTGGTGCCCAGCTCCAGCATGGCCTGTGGCTGCACATGGCGCACCAGCTGGTGCAGCAGCCGCCCCTTGCGCGGGCCGGTGGCCGAGCGGCGGGCTAGCTGCCCGATGGTTACGGTGCGGCTAGCTGCCTGTGCGCCGTAGCCCTGTAGCCAGAGGGTGTCGTTGCGCTGCCGCAGCTGCCGGTGCAGCTGGCGAATAGGCCGTAGGTCTGCCGCAGGCTTACGGAGCAAAAAGCCCGTAAGCAACCGGTACACATAGGGGCTGTGGATGCGGTGCCGGTTGTGTAGCCGTAGTAGCTGCCAGATGAGTGCGCCAGACACGATGAGCGGGTTAGGGGGGAGTAGAGCTAGTTTCGCGTATCCAGGCCCCAGTTCAGGCGGTTTCGCAGGGTGGTGTAGTAGCTGGCGGGATTGATTTGCACCAGCCGGATGGGCCTGCTTGCCCGCCGGATGGCCAGCTCCACCTGGTTGTCTATCAGGTAGGTGCGGTGGTCCATGGCCACCAGGCTCTGCCCACTCCGGCTCTCTACCAGGATAGAGATTACGTCGTTGCTGGGCAGCAGGATGGGCCGCACCGTAAGGCTGTGGGGTGCAATGGGGGTAATTACATTGCCCTGCACAGTGGGGCTAATGATGGGGCCCCCGCAGGCCAGGTTGTAGGCCGTGCTGCCCGTGGGGGTGGAGATTACCAGCCCGTCTGCCCAGTAGGTGTTCAAAAACTCGCCGTTTACATACACCTGCACGGTTATCATCTCGTTGCTCGTGCTCTTGTGGATGGTTACTTCATTCAGTGCCAGGTCTACGTCGCCAAATAGCTGGGGCCGGTTGCTCACCACCTGCAGGGCGTGCCGCTCCTCCAGGTGGTAGCGGTTGTGCATCAGCTCGCGGGTTACCAGGATCAGGTCCTCCTGCGGAATGGCGGTAAGGAAGCCCAGGCGGCCCATGTTTACCCCCACAATGGGCAGGTCGTGCGGGTAGGCCAGGGTGGCTGCATCCAGCAGGGTGCCGTCGCCGCCCAGGCTGTACAGGTAGTCGCAGTCTTGCAGGTCTTGTATGCTGTCAAAACGCGGCTCCAGCTCTGCTACCAGGTCCGTAAAGTGCTCGCTCAGCTCTTGGGCATAGGGGGCATACAGCCGGTAGGGTATCCGGTGGCCATACAGAAACTCCAGTAAGCCACGCACACAGTCCAGCCGGGTGTTTCGTGTAAGGGTGCCATACAGCGCGAGGTTCATCTCAGGGCATGTACGAAGTTGAACTGAAACCTTGCCTGGCCCTGTACGTTTAGTCCGTACTCCAGCCGCAGCAGGTTGTCGTAAATATAAGGCACATACAGGCCTATTCCCACGGTGCCCAGCAATTTGTTCAGGTAGGTGCCGTCATCGCCATTCTGGCTACGGTCTTCCATATAGCCGGTGTCTGCATACACATAGGGGTATAGCCCTAGTGCCGCGTGGCGGAATGGCCGGGGTAGCCAGCTCACCTCCCTTATGCGCCAGGGTATAAGGGCATACTTCAGCTCGGTTTTGGCATCTAGCAGGGTGGTGCCACTTACAAAAAAGCTCTCATAGCCCCTTGCACCCACATCCGGGTCTACGAAGGCTTTTTCGTAAAAAGGTAGGTTCTGATAGAAGATGTGTTGTGCATCCAGGCCATAGGCCAGGTTCCAGCGGCTGAGGCCCAGGGGGATGAAGCGCCGGAAGTGCCCCTGTAGTTTCCAGAACTGGCTGGTACCCACGCCCAGCCCATACTGCGCTAGGCTGATGCCCCATTTGTAGCCCGCCAGCGGGAAGGCGCGTACCCGCCTGCTGTCGTGCACATAGCCCAGGGCCAGGTAGGGATAGGCCTCCAGGGTACGTTGGCCCGGCAGGTAGCTGGGGTTCAGCACCGTCAGAGAGTCTTGCACCGCTACGGTACGGTAGCCCGGGCTTAGCTGCAGCCAGTCGGTTTGGCTCAGGCGCTTACTTAGGGCAATGCTACCCTCGTACAGGGTACGAACGGGTCTATTGGGCTGGCGCAAGCGGAGTACCTCGCCCGACCGGGCACCATAGTTTACCTCGTCGTTCTGAAAATAATTGAAGTAGAAGTAAGCATCTATCTTGGGTTTTACGAATAGGAAGGGCCGGTTGTAGGAGAGGGTGAAGCCCCGTTTGTATCCATCCCGGAATACCAGCTGCAGCTTGTCTTGCCGGCCCGTCAGGTTGTTTCGGTAGAAGCCCAGGGCATAGGTAACCCGGTAGAACACCGGGTTACGCACCCAGTCGCTTAGCGTAACGTCTTCCACCCGGAAGCGCAAGTAGGGCCATAGGTACCAGCGTTCTTCCACCGCTATGTGCCAGTGTCCGGGCCGGGCCCCCTGCTGGATGGTTACTTGGTTGAAGAGGTCGGTGTTGTAGAGCAGCAGTGCATTCCACGCGCGGCTCAGGCTGTCTGCCCGGATGGTGTCACCTATCTGGGCTTCCAGCAGGCGGAGTATGGTTTGGGTGCGTGTTACGCGGTTGCCTGTTATGCCAATGCTGTCCAGCACGTAGTATCCCGCCACCGGTGGCTGCTGGGCACTAGCGGTAGGGGGCCAGCAGGTGCAGCAGCTCAGCAGCAACAGCGGCAGGGTCTGCAGCCAGGCAGAAGGCCGCCAGCACCGCCACGCCATAGGTGCCGGTGTCCAGTACGGGCCGGAGGGTGTGCGGGGTGATGCTGCCAATAGCTACAACAGGTATGGAGGACAAGTTACAGATTTCGCGTAGGCCGCTAAGCCCCAGTGGGGGTAGGCCGGTGTTTTTGCTGGTGGTGCCAAACACAGGCCCTACGCCTATGTAGTCTACCGTGCCGGCGGGCATTTGCGCTATGGCCTCCAGCTCGGCCAGGCTATGCACGGTGGCCCCCAGTAGCCTGCCTGGCCCCAGCGTCTTGCGGGCCTGCTGCGGTGGGCTGTCCTCCAGGCCTACGTGCGCCCCCGCGCCAGGCAGGGCAGCTGCCCAGTCGGGTCGGTCATTTACAATCAGCTGGGTACTGCTCCCCTGTAGCAGGGCATGCAGCTGCTGCAGGGTGTGCACCTGTTGTGTGGTGCTTTGCTGTTTCTCTCGGTACTGCACGGCATCGGCCCCGGCCGATCGGGCAAACTGTGCCAGCTCCAGGGCCGTATAGCGCTGCTGGAGGTGTGTGTCGGTCAGTAGCTGTAGGCGTGGTACGGCCATGCGCGGGTTCATGGAGCGGTGCCCCGGGAACCATTCCGAGGTGGCAGCCTACCCCCCAAAGGGGCTATATGTTCAGAAATCGCATGAGGGCATCATAGCGTTCCCGGGTGTCCTGTGCCTCCTGCGCACTGCTGAATACGTAGGCCACCTCGTAGCTATAGCGCTGGAAGCTGAGCACGACCGGCCCGCTGGCCTCCCCGCTTATCTTCAGGTTTACATATACTGCGCGGGGGTCTTCGCCGGGGCTCATATACAGGCTCAGTATGCGTGCGTGGTTGCTCTCTACTATGCTGGCTATCTCGGTGAGGCTGTAGTCCTGCTTTTTCAGGTTTAGTACAATGATATAACCAGGCTCCTCTGCTGCGGTTATCTGGTTGAGCGCGCGGATAACCTCCGCCTGGCTTACCGCTCCCAGGTAGTGCTGGTCAGCATCCAGCACCGGCACCAGGCTGAGCATGTGCTGGTTCATCAGCTCGATGATATCGAAGAAGTGCTGCTTTCCGTTTACACTCAGCTGTAGTATGGGTAGCTCGTCCAGATGGGCAGCCAGTAGGTCTTCCGGTGCGTTCAGCTGCTCCAGGTGCATGCGGGCTATCAAGCCCCTGCAGTGCTTACCCTCCACAACCGGCAGGTGCAGCACATTGAAGCGCTGCATCTGCCCCAGCAGCTGGGCTATAGACTGATCCGGCTGTGCAGCGGGCAGGTGGGGCGATATGAGGGTTTCAGCTAGCATGCGCTAAGGTGGGCGTGGTATTACGCTCCAAAAAGTCGGATAAAATCTGGTTAAAAGCTTCGGGCTGCTCCATCATGGCTGCATGCCCGCAGTGGTCTATAAAGTGTAGTTCGCTATTGGGAATCAGTTTGTTGAACTCGTGGGCTACATAGGTGGGGGTTATGTTGTCGTTCAGGCCCCAGATAAGGCAGGTGGGCTGCCGGAGGTGCTGGATGTCTGTCCGCAGATTCTGCCGCTGGGCAGCACGGGCTATTTTTACAATACGAATGGCACGGCTGGCATCATTTACAATTTCGAATACTTCGTCCACCAGCTCTCGGGTGGCGGTCTCGGGGCTGTAGAAGGTGAAGGCCACCCGCTCTTTGATAAACTCGTAATTGCCCCGGCTGATGTAGCCCTGACCCATGCCACTCTCGAATAGGCCGCTGCTGCCAGTCAGCGTTAGCGTACGCACCTTCTCCGGCTCCTTTAGGGCAAACACCTGTGCAATGTGCCCTCCCAGGCTGTTGCCCACCACATGCAGGTCTTGCAGGTTCTGAAAATGAACAAAGTCTGACACAAAAGCTGCCAGCCCCTCTACCGAGGGATTGTGCACGCTGCTCTTGTAGATCGGCATAAGCGGTATAATGACCCGATAGCGATCGGTAAAGCCCTTCAATACGTCGTTCCAGTTGCTAAGGGCACCAAACAGCCCATGCAGCAGCAGGAGCGTAGGGCCTTTGCCGTGCTGGATGTACTCGTATCCGCCTTCCTTGATGAGATTAAACTGCATGGCTCAAAAATAGACAAAAAGCAGGGCGCGGCAGGTCGAAGTGGACATAAGGGCCATTACTCCCGGTATTCTATCCTCGGCTGCTGATAACCCTAATACGCGCAGGGGCCGGTATACGTTCGGCTTCGTTGCTGAACGGTACAAACCCGTGCCTGAATGGTCTAAAGCAGCTGCTTTACTGCGGCAGAAATTGCCTTTCCGTCTGCCCTTCCCTTCAGGCTGCTACTTGCTGCCTTCATCACCAGGCCAAAGTCCTGTGGGCCACTGGCGCCCACCTCAGCAATGATTTGCCTCAGTGCCTCATTTAGGTCTTCTCCCTCCAGCTGGCTGGGCAAATAGCGCTGTAGGATGCCTATCTCGGCTTCTTCAGCCTCGGCCAGGTCGGGCCTGCCGTGGGTCTGATACTGCTCCATGCTATCCTTTCTCTGCTTTAGCTGCCGGGTTAGCAGCTCTATCTCTTCCGCCTCGGTGAGTGCGGTGCCTGCCTGGCGCCCCTCAGCAGTTTCGGCCAGCAGGATGGCACTCTTGATTGCGCGGAGGGTACGCAGGGCTACCTGGTCCTTGGCCTTCATGGCCGTCTTCAGGTCTTCGTTCAGCGTGTCTTTCAGGCTCATATGGGGGCAAAGATAGCTATTGAATCAGCCTGGCCAGGGTTTGGGCCTCCACTTCTTCAAACTCGCCTTCTTTGGGTACAAAACTGGCAATGCGGTCTCCAGCTGGGTTGTACACATAGATGCTGGGAACCTGGCTTTCGCCAAAGTAGCTGTCGAACCGCCAGTCGTTATCTTTTCCAAAATAAAAATTGGGCTGCCCGGCGAAGTACTTCTGCTGAAAAGCCCGTATGTCTGCCACCTCATGAAAGGCATTTACCCACACTAGTGTGGCCTGCCTGAAAAGCGGGAGTTCGGCCTGTATGAGCTGGGCCTGCCGGTTGCAGTGGTCGCAGTCTGGGCTGAAAAACAGCACAAAAACGGTGCGCCCCTTAGGCAGGTCTTGCTGTCGGAGCAACCCTCCGTTCACATGCTCAAACTCAAAGGGAGGCAGATGTTCCTGGGCTTTGACCAGGCCGGTTAGGCCGAATGCGCCGAGCAGGATAAGCAGGCTGATGCGTATGTGGGTGCGTGTATTCATAGCAGTACAGAAACAAAGCCCATGCCAATAGAGTTTCTGTGCGCATGGCTTCTAGTTTGCTACCAATATTCTTTGTTTGTAGTCTGCTTTGCCCTGCTGCACACGCAGGGTATACAGCCCGTCCTGTATGCCCGAGAGGGGGATGCGGATCCGCTGGAAGCCTGCGCCCAGGGGTCGGCTACTTGTGCGGTAGCTTGTTCTGCCCATTTGGTCTATTAGTTCAATCTCCAGCAGGCGGGTGCTACTACTAGCCAGCTCCACCCAAAGCTCGCGCGTGGCGGGGATGGGATACACACGGTGTACGCTCAGGTCTGATCCGAAGAACTCGCATTTTCGGTTGTTTTCGGTCACCAGGTCTGTAGCACCATTTATTCGGGCTACCTCGGCGCATATAAACTCGTAGGGGTTTGTAGGGCTAAAAAACCAGAGCTGGCTCAGGCTGGTATCCAGGCTGGCACCGGGTACCAAGCGCACACTGAAATCCTGGAAGGCAGGCAGGTTATCCGCCGGAAAGCTGCCAAGCCGGAAATTTTCGATAACCTGATTGCCGGTGTTCGTGAGCTGCAGGCGCGTGCGCACTACGGTACCTTCTACCGTAGCCTGCATGCCCACTATGCTCAGGTCTGCAATCGGGTCGGGGGCTGGTATGACGACCAGGCTCTGCCGGGTGGTGTCGGCGCATCCGTTCGGGTTGAGGGCTATTAGCTGGATCGTGTAGGTTCCGGGGTCCTGAAAGGCGTAGCTAAATGTAGCCGCAGTGCGCTGTTCGCCCAGGGGCTGTATCTCCCAGCTCAGGCCGGCTCCCTGCGTGCTCTGGCTGGTAAAGGTCAGGGTAGAGTCTGTATAGTACTGCCCGTTTAGATTTGCCCCTGTTACGCTAAAAAGCGCCTGCGGGACTGCCTGCACCGACACTACCTGGCTGCTGCTCAGGCTGCACCCGTTTTCATCCACCGCTGTTACAGAGATGGTGCGGACACCCGTAGTAGCGAAAATAAAGCTGGGTGCAGCTAGGGTGGAGAAGAGGGTGCCCGAGCCTGTCTCCACGGTCCAGTTGTAAGTCTGGAAGGTTTGGGTGGTGCTTAGCTGAACGGGCTGGCTCTGGCATGCCAGGGCCGGGGCCTGAATGCTCAGTGTTTTGGGTGTGGAGATGGTAATTGCCCGGCTGGTGGCAGCCTGGCAGCCCGTGCTGCTGGTAATGGTGAGCGAAACCGTATAGGTGCCCGCCGTAGCATAGTTGTGTGTGGGATTTCGCAGGTTGCTCGTATTCGCACTCCCTGAGGCGAGATCGCCAAAGTTCCAGGCCCAGCTCACGATGCTCTGGTTTCCCCCCAGGGTGCTGGTATCTGTAAAACTCGTGTTCAGGTTTACGCAGGGCTGTGCCACGGTAAAGTTGGCAGTGGGTATTTGGCCGACGGTTACATTCTTGGTTACCGTGTCTCGGCAGCCATTGTCGTAGGTCAGGATCAGGCTCACCTCATAGGTACCCTCGAAGCCGAAGGTATAGCTGGCAGGGTTGCCAAGTATTTCCGTGCCATCTACTGCCCACTTCAAGCCACTCAACGCGGCTCCGCCCGGGGCCGTGTAGGTGGCTGTCAGGCTGGTGGGCTGGCCCACACAGCTCTGCCCCACGGCAAAGTCCGCACCCGGATACACAAGGGTCTTTGTAATACTGTCCCGGCACCCGTTGTCCGTCGTTACGCGCAGTTTTATGTCATAAGAGCCCGGCAACAGATACTTATACTTGAAGGCACCCTGCACGTTGAGCGGGGGGTTTACAAGTGTTTGCCCGTTGCCCATTACCCACTCTCGTGTTACAATCGTCCCCTCGCTCAGCGTAGATGTCCCGGTGAAGGAAATGCTATCCCCGGGGCAGGGGTTTGTGTGGGTGAAGGAGGCAACAGGCTTTGGACGAACAGCAAGTGTTTGCGTATAGTTGTCGCTACAGCCCCTGTTGGTCGCTACATCCAGTGTTACCGTATAGTTTCCCGCACCGGGGTATGTGTAAGTAGGGTTTTGTATGCTACTGGTAGCCCCGTTGCCAAAGTTCCAGGCATAGCTGAGGGGCGCATCCAGCGGATCTGTGGTTATCGTACTGGTAAAGGCATTGGTTTCTCCCAGGCAGCTAGGGGTGGTGGAGAAGGAGGCGGTGGGTGCCTGCAGGGCCGTTACGGATATAACTGTATCCCTGCATCGGAATCCGTCGTTGCAAGCCTGATACTGGATAAGCCGAGGCCCGGTTCCGGTGAGACTAACCTGCGACGGGGCCGCCTGATTGGCCTGGCTGCTGCTGCCACAGTTAGCCGAGAAGGAGATGCGCACCAAATGATTGTTTACGCTGCCTTCGGATGCGGTGTAAAGTCGTAGGCCATTATTGATATTGATAGCACTGCTAATAGCAAAGCGCTGGGGTGTTACAACAGAAGTTGAGATGGTTTGGACGGCATCATCAGAGGTATTAGCAAGGTCTACTCCTAGTGATACCTTGTACAGATCGTTAGCTCCTCGTGTTGCGATCAGGTAATATTTGTTCCCTTCCTCTACCAAGGTGTTAAATTGAGGTGCGGTCAAGGTTGCGCTGCTAATATTTTGGGTAGAACTAGGTGCATCTGACACAGCCGTACCTAGACGAATAATGGTGTAACCGCTTCGCACATCACTCGTGCCGATTAAATAAAAAATATCTCCCTGCTTTGTTAAATGATAACTGTTTCGGGCTGCAGTAGTTGAGATTGTTATTGTTTGAACCAGTGTGAGGGCAGATGTGAGATTGTTGGCAAATGAGAAAATATGAACTTGGGTCCCATTTGTTCCTACAACCATGTAATATCGATTGTCTATATAACTGATTTCTACAGCCCACGCGGTTGTGGTCAGGTTTCCTCCCAAATTTCCAATACTTACTATTGTTGGTATGTTTTCAAAGGAGGAACCAAAGTCTAGTCGACCAATACCAACTAAGTTTAGAGAGGCAACGAATAAGTGCCGATTACCTGTTGTCTGATCAATGAGGGCATCACAGCCCACAAGATTACTCCCGAGTACTGTATTTGCATTATATGAAGTTCCGCCGCTGGGTGTATTACCATCACCCCCCATATTGTAACGGAAGATATTATTCGACCCTGAAAGAGATGTTACAAATACGTATGTGTTCCCAGTGCTGGGTTCGATAATTGCATCCGAACCAGCTCCGCGTGTGTTAATATTGCTTTGCGCGTTATTGTCCGTAAAGTTGGCCTCCATGTCCTGTAGGCAGAAGTCCCACTGATGTGAGCCAGCTACGGTGTTGTTGGTCACCTCAAGGCTGGAGCCACAGACGTACTCATTTACGTCCAGGTTTAGCACAGGTGCTTGCGCGCGCGTGTACAAGGGGGCAAGGCAATACAGGACACCAAGGAGTACTGTTAGTCGAGCAAGGGCAGATGCAAAGGGCGGGCAATACCTGGGATTGAGACGGGAGTTCAGCGTCGCATTCATTTCGGTCCGGAGTAGGGGGTGCT